>JAGBQR010000014.1 GCA_017632775.1 Oscillospiraceae bacterium
CTCCGCGCTCACTTCGCTCACGAAATCCAGCAGGCTGAAATTCCGGAGATTCTCGGAACGGACGATCTGCGCGTCGTCGTCTCTGCCCTGCATCAGTTCGGTATAGGCATTGTTGGCGTATTCCGCCCGGGCGTTCAGCGCCGTGCCTTCGGAGGAGTATTCGATCACCGCGTCCGGATCAGGGGGAAGCCGCAGAAGGATATGATAGCCGTAAGGGGACAGAACAGGCTCCGAAACCTGATAATCCTCCAGGGCAAGATACGCGTTTTCAAACTCCTCCACCATCTTTCCGCTGAGAAAAACGTACCCGTCCGGATACTGGAATTTTCCGGTATCTTCACAATACTCTGATTTGAGCTCGCTGAAGCGCTTGACAAGTTTTGCCGGATCGCTGATGGCCTGGAGTTCCGCGGCCGTCTCTTCCGCCTGGCGTTTTTTCGCCTCCACGGTCTCATCATCCAGCGCTTCCCGCGTTTCGTAGTCGACCGTCATGAAAAGGATGTGGGTGGCATGCATATATCCGTTCTCTTCCAGAAAGCGCAGGGCGTCTTCGTCGGAGACCTTTTCCCCGTTCGAGCCGTAGATCCAGCGGAATCCTGCCCGGTACAGCATGCTGGCCCGGTTGAATTTCTTATAGAGCTCCAGCGTGAGATTCTCTTCCTCCAGCGCCTTTTCAAAGTCCTCTACCGTCGCGTCCTCGCCGCAGAAGTCGATTATATCCGCCTGCAGAGCGTCATCCAGTTCCTTTTCTTCCTCCGCGCTCAGCGTGATCCCGTTCTCCTCCGCAAACTCTTCGATCATGCAGATCATCCGTACATGGTTCTCCGCGTCTATGACCACACTGTCCGCAAGGGTGATCGTCCCCTCCGAATCACCGGGATCGGACCAGCGGTAGGTCATCCCGTAATAGCTGTACATATCCATATAGTACTGGATGTATTCCGCGTAGTAGCTCAGCCAGTAGTAATACTCTCTCCAGGTGACGCTCCGGCCGTTTACTGTCATGACTTCCTCATCCGGATCGATGGCGGCGTACATCGCTTCATAATCCAGGACCTGTTCCGTTGCTGCCTCCTCTGCGGGCGCTTCACTTTCTTCCGTCTCCGCAGGAACAGCTTCGGTCTCTTCCGGTTCCGCCGCGGCGGTTTCCTTTGCCGGCGCTTCCGCGGATGCGGGTCCGGCCGTATCTGCGGCACCGCAGCCGGAAAGAAGAAGGGAAGCAATAAGCAGGATCACGGCGATCCCATGAACGATCTTTTTCATCTGAATTCTCCTTACCCAGTATAAAACACGCTTATGATAGCACTCCGGCCTTTCCCGGACAAGAACAATTTGTGAGTTCAGCAGGTCAATTTCCCCAGTCTGAAACGAATTTCCGCGCCTCATCGATCACATGCGCCCGGTTGTTGACCTTCAGGCTGATGCAGGGTTTTGATCCGGCTTCCACGCGCAGCCTTCGGTTGTATTCCTGCAGGGCGTAAAGCCGGGAAACCTTTTCCATATCAAAGTTTTTCACGGTAAAGCGGAGGGCTCCGTTTTTCTGCGCGATATCCGAGATCCCGGCGGCTCCCGCCTCGCCCCGGAGCAGTGAGACCTGTAGCAGGGCGCTGACGCTCGGGGGAGGATCCCCGAACCGGTCGATCAGTTCATCCATCAGGTCATCCGCTTCGGCTTCCGTACGGATCAGGGCGATCCTTCTGTACAGATCCATTCGCTGTTCCTGCGAGGCAACATAGCGTTCCGGAATATTCGCAGCTACCGCCAGATCCGCGGAGCAGTCCGCCCTGGCCGGCACTTCGATCCCTTTTGCCTCCAGCACCGCCTCGTTGAGCAGTTTCATATACATATCGTATCCCACATCGATCATATGGCCGGACTGCTCCGCCCCCAGGAGATTTCCCGCGCCGCGGATCTCAAGATCCCGCAGCGCGATCTTGATTCCCGAGCCGAACTGCGCAAAGTCCCGGATCGCGTTCAGCCGTTTCTCCGCATCTTCTGTAAGGATCTTGTCTCTCCGGAAGGTGAGGTAGGCGGAGGCCAGACGGGAGGATCTCCCCACCCGGCCGCGGATCTGATGGAGCTGCGCCAGTCCGAGACGATCCGCATCCTCGATGATCAGGGTGTTTACATTCGGAATATCGATCCCCGTTTCGATGATCGTGGTGCAGACCAGGATCTGGGTATTCCCGTTCACGACATCCTCCATCACCCTTGACAGCATCGTTTTGTCCATTTGTCCGTGCGCAACATTGATCTCTGCTTCGGGAACGAGTTCCGCTATCCTTCGCGCGGTCCGTTCGATGTCCTCGATCCGGTTGTGCAGATAATATACCTGCCCTCCGCGCTGCAGTTCCCTCCGGATGGCATCGGTAACGATGTTCCAGTCGTGTTCCATCACGAACGTCCGGACCGGAAGACGGTCTCCGGGCGGTTCTTCGATGATGGACATATCCCGGATCCCCGACATGGCCATATTCAGCGTTCGCGGGATCGGAGTCGCGGAGAGGGTCAGAACATCGACCCCTTTGGCGAGCTCCTTGATATGCTCCTTATGGGTCACCCCGAATCGCTGCTCCTCGTCCACCACAAGCAATCCCAGATTACGGAAGCGGACATCCCTGGAGAGGAGCCGGTGCGTGCCGATCACCAGATCACAGGAGCCGGAACGAAGATCGCGCAGGACTTTCTCCGCCCCGCTGCCGGTCTTGAACCGGTTGAGCACCTCGATATTGACAGGGAACCCGAAGAAGCGCTGCACCGCTGTCTGGTAATGCTGCTGGGCAAGCACGGTCGTGGGCACCAGGATCGCTGCCTGTTTCCCGTCCATCACGCATTTCATGACCGCCCGCAGGGCGACCTCCGTCTTTCCGAACCCCACATCTCCGCACAGGAGCCGGTCCATCGGCACGGACGACTCCATATCGCGTTTGATCTCCTCCGTGCAGCGCAGCTGGTCATCGGTCTCTGTATAATCGAAGTTTTCCTCGAATTCTTTCTGCCATTCCGTATCCGGAGAGAAGGCAAACCCGCTGATCTTCTGGCGTTCCGCATAGAGGGCGATCAGCTTTTCTGCCATCTCCTTCGCCGCGCCTTTTGCACGGCTTCGCTTTTTCATCCAGTCCACGCCATCCATTTTGGACAGCCGGACCGGCTTATCCTCGCGGCCTCCCGTGTATTTCGTCACGGTATCCAGCTGGGTAACGGGAACATACAGGCAATCCGTCCCCGCATAATTGATTTTTACATATTCCTTCTCACAGCCGTCCACCGGCATCCGGACGATCCCCGCAAAACGGCCGATCCCGTGGCTTTCATGGACCACATAATCGCCGACGGCAAGATCCGCGTAGGATTCGATCCTCTCGCGGTTGTTTCCCGGTTTACGTCCCTTGCCGGCACGCTCCCGTCTTCGGACGAACTGCGTATCCGTCAGGATCACAAGCTTCAGCCCCGGGTACTCCATTCCCGCGGAGACTGCGCCGGCCAGTACGATACACTCTCCCCGCCGGGGCAGTTCCGTTTCCTCTCCCCGTCTGGCCGGGACCGCGCTGTTGTTCAAAAACTCCGTAAGGACCTCTGCACGCCGTTCATCCCCGGCCAGTACCGCAACAGAAAACTCCTGCTTAAGATAAGCCGATACATCCTCCGCGGCCGCCCGCGCGTTCCCTCCATAGCTGGGAAGCTGCTTTGCCGAAAGACTGGTGACAGTCAGCGGCTGCAGGGGACTTCTCCCCACGGTGAACGCGTCCGCCATATACACAGGAAACGCGGCAAGCGCAGAGAGGAGCGCATCCGGCGCCGCGTAGAAACTGTCCGCGCTCACAGCCATATCGCCCCGTCTCGTCAGCTCCTGAACATCTTCTCCCAGCTGACGGATATACTCTCTGGCGCGCTCCATGCAGGTATTCGGCCGGTCAAAGAAGATCACCGCGTTCCGCGGGATATAGTCAAGCCCGGTCGCCTGCTCATAGATGAACGGAAGGTATTTGTCCGCGTCCGGGAAATCCATCCCGCCGCGGATCCTGTCTGCATCGGTACGGATCGTCTCCGCGATCTGTCTCGCAAGTTCGCTTTTTCTCCGGCTTTCATACGTCCCGGCGAATTTTACAAGATCCGTTGCCAGCTTTTCCCGTCCCCCTTCCCGGAAGGAGGGCAGCGTTTCAGCCGAAGGCAGGACCAGGGCTTTTTCCAGATTCTGCGTCCTTCGCTGATCCTGAATGCTGAAATTCGCCATCGAATCGATCTCATCACCCCAGAATTCGATTCGCACCGGCTCCTTTTCCGTCGGCGTGAAGAAATCCAGGATCCCTCCGCGGCGGGAGTACTGTCCCGGTCCCTCGACCTGTTCCGTCCGGACATAGCCGCAGCGAACCAGCGCATCTTCCAGATCCTCCGGCGCGATCTGCGATCCGGAATCGATCTCAAAGGCCGCGCTGAGAAGCTTTTCCGCGGGGATCGTCCGCTGCAGCAGCCCGGTCACGGAAGCCGTCAGGATCCTGCTTTTCCCGCTTCCGAACGCATACAGGCCGGCGATCCGCTCCTGCTCTCCGCGGCGGGAGGCGGCCTCCACATGCCGGAAAACGAACTCCTTCATTCCCAGCACTTCCGCCGTCGTATCAAGCATGCTGTTCAGATCCTTTGCAAAGCTCTCCGCCGCGGTATCATCCGCCGAGATCACCAGCATAGGCCGGTCGAGTTTTTCATAAAGAGCCGCTGCGAGATTCGCCCGGTGCACCGCGGAAAGCCCGGAAACAAGCGCAGGAAGCCGTCCGCTCTCCAGCAGACCGGGGAGGGCGGCGGCTTCCTTGTTGTTCAGTATTTCTCGGAATATCTGCTTCATATGGTCCTTGCCGCAGCGGGCTCAGCAGGTCCCTTCGGTGCGGCGGATGCGGATCATCCTGCGGACTTCCGCAGGTTCCAGCACACGGGAGTATAGATCATACAGAACACGGTCCGCTACCGGTCCGATGTTCGCACTGCCTTTGATCGGCTTTACGAAAAGATGGGCATCCACATCACTGATCGTGAAGTCGCATTCGATCTCTTCATATCCGAAGCGCCGGAAAAACTTTTTCAGTTTTTTCTGGCGGTCCGGATCCTCATCGGGAAAATCGGTTATTTCCGCAGCGATTCCCTGCTTTTCCGCATACGTCCGGTTCAGAAGCCGCATCGCATCGACTCCGACTCCTTTGCCCCGGAGCCACGGAAGTACCCCGAAGTATTTCAGCAGGACATAGCCGTATACCCCTCTCGGGATCGTGACGGCATAGGCCAGGTCCATCCCGGTCTCTTCCTCCTGCATGATCAGAAACTCCAGCGTTCCTTTCCGGATCCCCCTGCGCAGGACCTTCTTCGCAAACAGTTCTTCGCTGTCAAAATCCGCTTCCATCAGCGGATAGTACCTCTCCAGATCCTGCATTCCGCCTTTTCGCAAGATGGGCATGATCGTTCCTCCGGTCCTTCTTCCTTATTGTGCGAATTTATCCCGTTCCGCAACGGCCAGCGCATCACAGCGGTTGTTGAACTCGTTGTCCGCATGTCCTTTTACCCAGTGGCAGTGCACCTCGTTCTTCTCAACAAGGCGCAGGAGCGTCTCCCATAGGTCGGGGTTCAGCGCGGGCTTCCTGTCGGCTCTTTTCCATCCTTTCGCCCGCCAGGACACTGCCCAGCCTTTTTCGAGCGCTTCGATCACATATTTTGAATCGGAATACAGTTCGACGATGCAGGGCTCCTTCAGCGCGCTCAGAGCTGCGATCACGCCTGTCAGTTCCATCCGGTTGTTTGTGGTCTGTGCCTCTCCTCCGGACAGTTCCTTCTCAACTCCGTTGCAGCGGAGGATGGCTCCCCATCCCCCCGGACCCGGGTTCCCGCTGCAGGCGCCGTCCGTATAGATCTCAACTGTCTTCATTCTCTGTGTTTTCTTCTCCGGTTTCGCTCTCTTCCGGTTCCGTCTTCTCAACGGAGATCAGACGGCTGCCCGGCGTCAGCCTCATCAGGCGCACGCCCTGCGTGCTGCGGCTGATCGGACGGATCCCGTTCACTGCCATGCGGATGATCGTGCCGTCGTTGGAGATCAGCAGCAGATCCTCCTCATCGGTCACGGCCTTCACGCCGACGAGCTTGCCGGTCTTCTCCGTTACCTTGTAGTTCCGCATGCCGACGCCTCCACGGTTGTGGCAGGTGTATTCGCTCATTTCCGTCCGCTTTCCGTAGCCGTTTTCGGTCACGCTCAGGATATGCGTGCCCTCGGAGTCACTGGATGCGCCGATGACAAAGTCGCCCTCCTTGAGACGAATGCCCCTCACGCCGCGGGCCGCTCTGCCCATAGGACGGAGCTGCTGTTCGTTGAAGCAGTTGCACATGCCGTCCCTCGTGGAGATGAGGATGTTCTCATCTCCGCCGGTGGGCAGTACCGTAACGATGGTATCCCCTTCGTCGAGCGTGATCGCCCGGATCCCGCTGGCCCGGATGTTCTTCAGTTCAGACTGCGCCATCCTCTTCACGGTGCCCATCCGGGTGACGAACACAAGGTAGCTGTCCTCTTCGATGCCTCTTCCGCGGATCATGGCGCTGACCTTCTCGGCGTTCTCGCCGGCCTCAGTGCGCAGGATGTTCACGATATTCGTGCCTCTCGCGGCGCGGCCGGCCTCGGGGATCATGTATCCCTTCTTGATGAACACGCGGCCGCGGTCTGTGAAGAACAGGATATTGTCATGCGTGGAAGCGTTGAACACCGTTTCCACATAGTCCTCTTCCTTGGTGGTCATGGCGCGTACGCCCTTGCCGCCGCGCGCCTGGGCTCTGTATTCCGAAACGGGGAGCCGCTTGATGTATCCGCCGTGTGTGAGGGTGAACACGCTCTGTTTTTCCTCGATCAGGTCTTCATCGGCGATGTCTTCGACCACATCCGCGATCTCGGTCCGGCGGCTGTCGCCGTATCTGTCCCGGATAGCGATGAGTTCTTCCTTGAGCACGCCTTTGATCTTCTCAGGATCGGCGAGAAGTTCGTGATAATAGCGGATCTTCTCTTCCAGTTCTGCGTATTCCTGCTCCAGCTTTTCACGGTTCAGTCCCTGCAGCTGGATCAGCCGCATATCGCAGATCGCCTGGGCCTGCGCCTCGGAAAGGCTGAATCTCTCCATAAGGTTCTGCCTTGCGTTGTCATAGCTGTTCCGGATGATATGGATAACTTCGTCGATGTTGTCCTGCGCGATGAGAAGTCCTTCCAGCAGATGGGCCCGCTCTTCCGCTTTTTTCAGATCGAATTTTGTCCGGCGGACGATCAGTTCTTCCTGAAAGCTCAGATATTCATCCAGGATATGCCGGAGCGAGAGGATCTTCGGCTGGGTCTGGTTGTTCACCAGCGCCAGCATATTGACGGAGAAGCTGCTCTGCATGGCCGTCTGTGAAAACAGGCGGTTCAGAACGATCTGCGGGTTCGCGTCCCGCTTGAGTTCGATGACGATCCGCATACCATTGCGGTCCGTCTCGTCGCGAAGATCCGAGATCCCTTCCATGCGCTTCTCACGGACCTGGTCCGCAAGATTTTTGATCAGCTGGCGTTTGTTCACCTGATACGGAAGTTCCGTGACGATGATCCGTGTCCGGTGATCCCGTCCGTACTCCTCGAATTCGGTCCTGGCGCGGACGATGATCCGCCCGCGGCCTGTCGCATAGGCCTGCCGGATCCCGTTGCGCCCCATGATGATGCCTTTGGTGGGGAAGTCCGGACCGGATATATGACGCATGAGGTCGTTCAGTGTGGCGTCGGGATTCTCCAGGATGCATATACAGGCGTTGATGACCTCCGTCAGGTTGTGCGGAGGAATATTGGTCGCCATGCCGACCGCGATCCCGCTGGACCCGTTGACCAGCAGGTTCGGGAAACGGGACGGCAGGACCCGCGGCTCTTTCCGGCTCTCATCA
This sequence comes from Oscillospiraceae bacterium, assembly GCA_017632775.1. Lineage (GTDB taxonomy): Bacteria > Bacillota > Clostridia > Oscillospirales > Oscillospiraceae > Limivicinus. The sequence goes on from JAGBQR010000014.1 coordinate 7,927, forward strand.
AAGTTCGGATCCCAGTCCACGGTCTCCTTGTCGATGTCCCGGAGCATCTCATTGGAGATCTTTGAGAGTCTTGCCTCCGTATAACGGTAGGCTGCGGGAGGGTCTCCGTCCACGGAGCCAAAGTTCCCGTGTCCGTCGACCAGCATATACCGCATGGAGAAATCCTGCGCAAGACGTACCAGCGCATCATATACCGACGCATCTCCGTGCGGATGGTAACGGCCGAGCACGTCGCCGACGCAGGTCGCGGATTTCTTGAATGCCTTGTCGCTGGTGAGCCCGTCTTCATACATCGCATACAGGATGCGGCGGTGGACCGGTTTGAGTCCGTCGCGCACGTCCGGAAGGGCTCTCCCGACGATCACGCTCATGGCGTAGTCGATATAACTTGTCTGCATCTCCTGGACAAGTTCGGATTCCGTTATCACCTGATTCGGAAATGCGATATCCTCAGGCCTGTAATCTCTTTTTGCTGCCAACCAGACTCACCTCCTCAGATATCAAGATTGACGACATATTTCGCGTTTTCTTCGATCCATTCACGTCGCGGATCCACGTCCTCGCCCATCAGCACCGAAAACACACGGTCCGCCGCGATGGCGTCCTTCAGCGTGATGCGGCGCAGCGAGCGCTGCTCCGGGTCCATCGTGGTCTCCCAGAGTTCATGCGGATCCATCTCGCCCAGACCTTTGAAGCGTGCGATGTCCACCTTGATGTTGGGATTTCCCTCGCGCATCTCCGCGCTGATCGAATCCCGCTGCTCGTCCGAATAGGCCACCCGCTGTTTCTTGCCCCGCGTCAGCTTATACAGCGGCGGGACAGCGGAATAGACATAGCCGTTTTCGATGAGCGGCCGCATATACCGGAAGAAGAAGGTAAGCAGAAGCGTCCGGATATGCGCCCCGTCCACATCCGCATCGGCCATGATGATGATCTTGTGGTAGCGCAGCTTATCGATATTGAATTCCTCGCCGATACCGCAGCCAAGGGCGATGATCAGCGGGGCCAGTTTGTCGTTGTCATAGATCTTGTCCGCGCGGGCCTTTTCCACGTTCAGCATCTTGCCCCACATGGCAAGGATCGCCTGGAACCGGGAGTCCCGGCCCTGGATGGCGGACCCTGCGGCGGAATCGCCCTCGACGATATAGATCTCACAGAGACTTGCGTCCCGTTCGTTGCAGTCCTGCAGTTTGTCGGGCATCTGTCCGGACTCCAGCCCGGTCTTCCTCCGGACCGATTCCCTTGCCTTTCTTGCGGCCACGCGGGCCTGGCTGGCCAGCATAGCCTTGCTCAGGATGGCTTTGGCGGTTGCCGGATGTTCCTCCAGATAAGTCGAAAGCTGTTCGCTGACGATATTGTTCACCAGCGTCCGCACATAGGCGTTCCCCAGTTTCTGCTTCGTCTGTCCTTCAAACTGCGGTTCCGGAAGCTTTACGGAAATGATGGTCGTGATCCCTTCCCGGACGTCATCACCGGTCAGTTTGTCTTCCGCCTTTTTGATCAGCCCGTATTTGAGCCCGTAATTGTTGATGACCGTCGTCAGCGCACGCTTGAACCCGTCCTCGTGCATGCCGCCTTCCGGCGTCTTTACGTCATTGGCAAAGGAGACGATGTTTTCGTGGTACTCTTCGTTGTACTGCAGGGCCACTTCGGCAAAGGTACCGTCTTCTTCTCCGCCCAGATAGATGACATCATCATGGATGAGTTTTTTCCCGTTATTGATATAGGTGACATATTCCCGGATGCCGCCGTCGTAATAGAGAACGTCGGTATTGTCCTCCATGCCTTCCCGCAGGTAGGTCACGGAGATGGTCACGCCCGCGTTCAGGAATGCCTGCTGCCGCATGCGGTCATGGATCGTTTCGTAATCATAGACCGTATCTTCGAACATCTCCGGGTCCGGCTTGAAGCGGACGACGGTCCCTCTCCGGGTCGTCTTCCCGATCACATGGATATCTTCGGTCTTGCTGCCTCTGGAAAACCGCATGGCATAGATCTGGCCGTCCCTGTGTACATTGACCTCCAGCCATTCGCTCAGCGCGTTGACGACCGAAGCCCCGACTCCGTGCAGTCCTCCGGATACCTTATAGCCTCCGCCTCCGAATTTTCCTCCGGCGTGCAGGACCGTGAACACGACCTCCAGAGCCGACTTTCCCGTCTGCTCCTGGATATCCACAGGGATCCCGCGCCCGTTGTCCGTGACGCTGATGATGTTCCCCGGTTCGATCACAACATCCACACGGTCGCAGTACCCGGCAAGCGATTCATCGATCGCGTTGTCGACGATCTCATAGACAAGATGGTGAAGTCCCGTTGAGGATGTCGACCCGATATACATGCCCGGACGTTTCCGGACGGCTTCCAAGCCTTCCAGGACCTGGATCTGGGATGCGTCGTATTCCTTTTCCTGAACTGTCGTTTTGATTTCTTCCATTCCAATTTCCTTTGCTTTCTTCTATATGCCGTTTTCCGCGCGGCGAAGGAGAGTTGCCGTCGATGGCTGGCACAGATATACCTTTTCCGATCCGTCTTCACAGGAGAGCAGAAAAGAACGGGGAATGTCCTCCGACGCGTTGACCACCGCGCCTTTCTTTTCCGCGGAACTCAGAAAAGCTCTTGTGATATGGGACTGCGACGTGATGTCCAGATCGAAGATCCCGATGACATCTTCCGTCTCCAGTACTGTCCCCTGTCCTATATACATATACATCAGCGGATCCTTCCTCCGGAAACGAGAAAGATCTTTCCCCCCGTCCGGGAGGAGATATTCATGTCCTCGCAGCATGTGATCAGGGTCTGTCCGCCTCCGATCCGGTTCAGGACGAACGACTGTCTTTTTTCATCGAGTTCCGAAAGCACATCGTCCAGAAGAAGGACCGGGTATTCGCCGGTTTCCGCCAGAAAGATCTCCCGCTCCGCCAGTTTTATGGAAAGAGCGGCCGTGCGTGTCTGTCCCTGTGAGGCATACATCCGTGCGTTTTTTCCATTGATGGAGATTTCCAGATCGTCCTTATGCGCTCCGGTCAGACACATCCCGCTTTCGATTTCCGCCTGCCGGTGCTGCTCCTGGTGATCGCAGATCTCATAATAGATCTCTTTTGCGGAAGCGGTCGGATCCGTTACTGTGCGGACCGTACGATATTCGATTTCCAGTTCCTCTCCGTTTCCGGAAAAGGAACGGTGGATCCGGGTCGCCTCTTCCCGGAGTCTTTCCGTGAAGGCGGCCCTGTAGCGGATCAGCTGCGCGGAGATCCGGCAGATCCCATCCGAAAACTCATCCAGCGTATCAAGAAGGTCCGGTTTTTCCCGCCAGTCTTTCAGGATCCGCAGTTTGTTCTCATAATAGCGGTTGTAGGATGAAAGAAGCTCCGCGTATTTCGGCCGGATCTGGGAGATCGCATTATCCAGCAGCCTTCTTCTGCTTGCCGCTCCTTCCCGGATGATATACAGATCATCCGGACTGAACAGCACCACATTGAAGGTCTCTGAAAGCTCTCCGGCCGTCTTTTTCACACTGTTGACCAGGATCTTTTTCGGAACGCCGGTCCGCAGCTGGATGTTCACCGTCTGTTCCCGGTCATGACTGGTGATATCTGCGAGAATATCCGCAGCGCTGTATTCAAAGCCGATCATCTCCCGGTCGAAACGCGTGCGGAAACTTTTTCCGCAGGAGAGAAAGTACACCGCCTCCAGCAGATTTGTCTTTCCCTGGGCGTTCGGTCCTGTGATCACATTCGTTCCGGCGTCGAAATCGACGGTTTCCCATTCATAGTTTCTCCAGCCGGTCAGTGCGATTCGGTTGATTTTCATTTATCTGCAGCATGGTCGCCGGTGACCAGGATATCGGCTCCGGCAAAACTGACTTTATCTCCCGGGAAGATTTTTTTCCCCCGGCTTTCACAGACTGTCCCGTTTACCAGGACCATCCCTTCCTGTATCACCGATTTGGCTTCTCCGCCCGTACCGGTCAGTCCCGCATATTTCAGCAGCGCGTCCAGACGGATGAAGTCTGTTCGGATCTGGATCTCTTCCATATCAGTCCCCTGCCTTCAGCCGCACGGGAAGGATCATATAGGTGAAATTCTCCGTTCCGTCCGCCGCTCTCAGAATGGCCGGAGAAGACGGCGTGTTCAGGCAGATCTGAAGTTTTTCTTTTCCGGAGGCCTTCAGGGCATCCATGAAATACCGGTCGTTGAATCCGATCGTCATCCCTTCCGCGGTTCCCTCACAGAAACACACATCTTCCGCTTTTCCGATCGGTGTGATACAAAGACACTCGATCCTTCCGTCCTCGAACGTCATCCGTACCGGATTGGAGTTTTTCTCGCTGATGATAAGGGAGACGCGGTCGATCGTAGAGATCAGGGATGCCTTCTCGATTTCCACGATATGGGCAAATTTCTCCGGAAGGGATTTTCTGTAATTGAGGAATTCTCCCTCCAGCCGTCTTGTTACGACGACGGTATCTTCCATCCGGAAGGAAATATGCTTGTCCCCGATCGAGAGACTCACATTTTTCTCTTCTTCATCAGAGCAGATCTTTTCAATATCGGTAAGGGAATAACCCGGCACGACAAAGCTGCAGCTGTCCATTTCGCTTCCGCTGATTTTCTCGGAACGTTTTGCAAGCCTGTATCCGTCGACGGATACCAGTGTGAGGACATCTCCTTCGATTTCGAAGAGCGTGCCGGTATAGATGGGTCTGGCATCATTATCCGAAACAGCGAAGATCGTCTGGTTGATCATGCTTTTCAGTGTGCTCTGCGGGATCACGGCATAACTTTTTTCCTCGATCTCCGGCAGCTCCGGATAATCCGCCGCTTCGATACCCTTGATATTGAACTGTGATCTGCCGCACCGGACGCTGATGTTTTCATTTTCATCGGTTTTCACGGTGACGTTTCCGTCCGGCATGCGGCGGAGCATTTCACAGAGAAGCCGTGCGTTCACGACGATACGGCCCATTTCCTCGATTTCCGCATCGATCTGCGTGTAAATGCCTTTTCGAAGATCGTATCCGGTGATCTGGAGCTTGCCGTCCTTTATTTCCAGAAGAAGGCCTTCCAGAGCGGAAATGGGACTTTTGGAGGCGGAAGCTCTTGCACAGATCTGGCAGGATGTCTGGAGCAGGTTTTTATCGCATACGAATTTCATGGTCGATCCTCCTGAAATATATATATAAATAAATAAGTGATATTTTTCAGTAGTAATAGCAGTAGAGTTTTTTTTTGTTGAAAAGTGCCGGGAAGGATTGAAACGGGAGCGATTCGGATGTGGAGAAAAATGTTTCTGAAAAACGGGTTATGAACAGGGAAGGAAAAAGAAAATGCTGTCCACAGAAATCATCCGTCTTTCCACATCCGGTTTGTGGAAAATCAGACCGAATTGATGTTGGAGGTGATGTCCCGGATGGTGCTGGCCATCTCCGGGTCTGCAGAGAGGAGATCTTCGATTTTCCGGATCGAGGTCAGCACGGTGGAGTGGTTGCGGTCCTCATATTCCGCTCCGATATCCTTCAGGGAGAGATTGGTCAGCGAGCGCATGAGATACATGGAGATCTGGCGGGCTGTAGCGGTGTTCTTGGCCCTGTTCTGTCCGCGTATGTCCTTTTCATCAAGACCGAAATACCGTGCCGTCTCCCGGATAATGATCTCGGGTTTCGGAATGTAGGTTCCCGTACGGATCACATCGGCAATGGCGCGTTTGACGGATTCCGGCGTGATCACATCATTGAGGATCTCTTTGTAAGCCGTCAGACGCTTTACGACGCCTTCCAGCTGGCGGACGTTCGCGGTAATGTTCTCCGCAATGTAGAGGACGGCGTCGTCCGAAAGGACCAGGCCGAACTGGGCGGCTTTGTTTTTTGTGATCGCCATGCGCGTTTCCAGGTCGGGCGGCTGGATATCGGCCATCAGGCCGCCTTCAAAGCGGGTGCGCAGACGGTCGTCAAGGAGGGACATCTCGATCGGAGGACGGTCGGATGTGATCACGATCTGATGTCCGGCCTCATAGATGTTGTTGAAGGTATGGAAGAACTCCTCCTGTGTCTGCTGCTTTCCTGCAATGAACTGGATATCATCGACCAGAAGGAGGTCGACGTTCCGGAAGTTTTCCCGGAACTTTTCCATGGTCTGGGTCTGGATGGACCGGACAAGCTGGTTCGTAAAATCGTCGCCTTTTATATAGGCCATGGTTTTGGACGGGTCATTCTCGTGGATCGCCTGACCGATCGCAAGGAGAAGATGGGTCTTGCCCAGACCGGAATTCCCGTAGATCATCAGAGGGTTGTACTGGGAGTCGCCGGGGTTCGCCACGACAGCCTTAGCGGCTGCATGGGCGAATTTGTTGGAGTTTCCTACGATGAAGCGGTCGAAGGTATACCATTCGATGCCGGGGATCGGGGAATCGGTCTCTTCCTTTTTTTCATAGCCCTCATCTCCGGCCAGGATCGTAAGGTCAAAATCACAGGAGAAGATGTCCGTCAGGATCTCTTTGATTTTTTCCGAGAATCGGGAGGATATGATGGAGCGTTTGAATTCAGAAGTCGTATGGATGACAAGCGAACAGTTGTCGAGCGTGACCGGCGTGCAGTCCGCGAACCAGGTATTGATCGCCGTCGGGGTGATCTGCTGGGAAAGATGCTTTAAAACTTCATCCCAGATATCGTTCAGAGAATTCATACCATACCTCCCTGTGATAGGATATATATAGCCAATATAACTGAATTATTATATCAGAAAACGACTTCTTACGCAAGAACTAAATATAATAAAGTAGAAAGGAAACAGGGCCTGCAAAAAAGCAGACCCTGTTGTTCAGACTGTCGGTATCCTTATTTTTTCGGGACCAGAACAGCGGTACCGCCCATATAGGGACGGAGGACCTCCGGGATATCCACGCTGCCGTCCGCCTGCAGATGATTCTCCAGAAAGGCGATCAGCATGCGCGGAGGAGCAACGACCGTATTGTTGAGCGTATGAGGCAGATACATCTTTCCGTCTGCGCCTTTCACGCGCATTTTCAGCCGTCTTGCCTGCGCGTCTCCGAGATTGGAGCAGGAGCAGACCTCAAAGTATTTCTGCTGGCGGGGGCTCCAGGCCTCGATATCGCAGGATTTGACCTTCAGATCGGCCAGGTCGCCCGAGCAGCATTCCAGCTGACGCACGGGGATCCCCATGCTCCGGAACAGTTCCACGGAGAAGCGCCACATCTTCTCGTACCAGGCCATGGAATCCTCCGGTTTGCAAACAACGATCATTTCCTGCTTTTCGAACTGGTGGATCCGGTATAC
>JAGBQR010000015.1 GCA_017632775.1 Oscillospiraceae bacterium
AAAACCTCAGCGGTTCATAATGGTGGGATTAGCTCAGTTGGTAGAGCACCGGATTGTGGTTCCGGGTGTCGTGGGTTCGAGCCCCATATCCCACCCCACTTTTTTCCGTTGAAGCATCTGCCGGATCCTATATTGGGATGTAGTGTAATGGTAACACACCGGACTTTGACTCCGATATAGTGGGTTCGAGTCCCGCCATCCCAGCCATTTCTTTTTTCCCGCCTGTTCCGTCAGGCGGATATGACATGCCCCAGTAGCTCAGGCGGTAGAGCACCTGCCTTTTAAGCAGGGTGTCCGGGGTTCGAGTCCCCGCTGGAGCACCAGAACAGCAGCTTCCCCTTTTTCGGGGCGGCTGCTGTTTTTTGTTTCAGCCCGGTAAGCAGGACCCCGCGGTTCGATAAATGCGTTCTCGCGATGAGATATTTGTTTTCAAATCCCTAGTTATAGGGTGAGGCGGAAAGGAAGTGACGCAATTGGAAGACAGTCAGATTATATCCTTGTTCAATGAGCGCTCTGAACAGGCCATTGCGGAGCTGGACAGAAAATACGGAGCCGCCGTGAAGAAAACGGCAGCAAATATTCTGAGCAGCAGGCAGGATGTGGAAGAATGCGTAAACGATACCTATATGGGGGTTTGGAATGCAATTCCGCCTCAGGATCCCAACCCCTTGATAAGCTTTGTCTGCAAAATCGCCCGCAACCTTGCCACATGGAAATACCACAGTAATACAGCGCAGAAGCGCAATGGGCGATATGATCTCGTTTTGGATGAACTGGAAGAGTGCATCCCGTCTACGGTCAATATTGAGTCGGTTTACGAAGCGAAAGAGATCTCTGCCGCGATCAGCCGATTCCTGCATACGATCAGTTATGAAGACCGTTTTTGTTTCCTTCGACGGTACTGGTATGCAGATTCTGTTGCTGATATTGCCGCCATGACACACGGGAACAGCCATCGTATTTCTGTTCGTCTCTTCCGGACTCGTGAAAAACTATACCGTTATTTGAGAGAGGAGGGTTTGCTCGAATGAAACGGGAGGAGTTGTCGAGTATTATCAGTAATATTGATGAGCGACTTGTTGCTGAAGCGTATCAGTACAATCCCGGTTTTTGCAGCGACTCCCCGGAAAGGATCGTACACATGAAGAAAAGGATCATTACTTTCGCACTCGCTGCAGCCCTGATGCTTGCCCTCAGCATCACAGCCTATGCCATATGGAGCGTTCACACTGCCCGTCAGCAGGAAATAAAGGCTGATCTGAAGATTGAAGAAAGCAATGTGAACAGCTATACGGAATACGACGTACCGGATGAACAGGCAAGCGGACTTGTTCTGTTATCTTCTGTAAACGACGGGCAGGAGCAGCGTGTCTATGTCAATATTTCTCCTGTGACAAAAGAAGAGGCTGAATGTTTCCCGACAGACGTCGGGTTTGTCTGGAATGTTGCCGGAACGGAAGTCGGAGGATTTGCCGCACCACAGCTCCCTGTGGGTCTTTCTTTGTCAGGGGAAGAGGAAATCCGTAAGGCCGTGCTGGAAAACGCATATGATGAAGAATCACAGATCATGACCCTGCAGTGCTATATTGATGTGAAATCTGTTGAAAGAGCAATGTCTGAACTCGGCACGGACAGCGTCCCCCTGCAGATTCAGATGCTCATCGGAGAGAACGAGCCCAGAACTTTCGGACCTGTTCCCTTCTCGCTGACGGAGGAGCAGAGCCGGTATTTCGACTTCGGGCACGCTGTTTATCACGACGACGAGCTGGATAAGGATATCGAGATCATCGGACTGGAGCTGACGCCATTCAGCGCCGTATGGAAGGTGAACTATGAGGGTGCAGAGAACTTCCACACCCCGGGTGTGGACCAGGCAGCCTATGAGCCCTGGAGCATTCTGGAAGACAAGGTCTGCATCGAGACGAAGATCATTTTCTCCGATGGTTCTGAATTCTCCACAGGCGGAGCTCTGACCACTCCCTATGAAAACGGCACCGTGAATCAGTTCTGCGGCTGGGGCAGCGCCATCAATATCGACGACGTTCAGCGCATTGTTCTCGGAGATCTGGTCCTCTGGGCGGCTGAATAAGGCATTGCGCCTGCAGGCGTTTTCCCTATATGCTGCACTGCATCATGATTCCTTCGTGCACCATGCCAACCTTTTTCGCACCCCGGTTTTCATAGAATGCACCAGAGCAGGCAGGAAAATGCAACCGGACTTTATCTTTCTGTCAGAACAGGCTTCCCGTAAACTTGATCACATTATCAGCTCCCCGGCAGGTCCACTCTGCCGGGGAGCTTTCCCGCGACGCAGATCCAGAGCGAAGAAAGAAAAAGAATCCCGGCGATGCGGAAGAATTCCGCGCCGCCGGGATGATTGCTTCTGCTTGCGTTTTTGATCCGCTTATTTCTCCAGGGTCTTATAGACTGCTGCTGCAAGAGCTGCGCCGATGAACGGGCCAACGATGAAGACCCAGAGGCAGGCGATGGGCGCCATATTGCCCGTGAAGAGAGCCACAAGCGCGGGACCGAAGCTGCGTGCGGGGTTGACCGAGGTGCCCGTAAGGCCGATGCCGAGTATGTGGACACCTGTAAGGGTCAGACCGATGATGAGGCCGCCGAAGGAGCCGTGCTTGGCTTTTTTGGAGGTAACGCCGAGGATGCAGAGGACGAAGATGAAGGTCAGGACGATCTCCACCAGCAGTCCCGCGACCGCACTGCCGTTCACACCTCCGAGACCGTTGGAACCGAAGCCGCCGGTCATGTCCGTCACGCCTCCGAGCGAGAAGATCAGTGCAAGAATCCCGGAGCCGAGCAATGCACCGAGGCACTGTGCGATCACATAGCCGGCGAATTCCTTTGCTTTCATGCCGCCCGAGAGCAGCACGCCCAGGGATACCGCCGGGTTGACATGGCAGCCCGAGATATTGCCGATGCAATACGCTGAAGCGACAATCGCCAGACCGAAGGCCAGCGCGGTGAGGATATACCCTCCGCCGGCCGCCGCGTCGCAACCGACCAGCATGGCTGTACCGCAGCCGAGGACCACAAGGGTGCAGGTGCCGATGAGTTCCGCGATGTATTTTTTCATGGTTTTCCCTCCCTGATCAATGATGCGACCAGTATAGCACGCACCTTTGCAAAGAACAAGAACGAGGATTGACGAGTCTCCCCGCCGGCCGATATAATGGGGAAAAGAGAAGCGATCCGTTCGGAAAAAGGCGATCTTCACATGGAGACCGAACGCTTCGACCCGGAAAAGGCCGATATTCCGGAAAAGGACAGGGAGTTTATCGAAAAACAAGGAGAAATCAGCAATGAGCAAAATACTGGTAGCTTACTTTTCTGCCAGCGGAACTACCGCCAGGCTGGCTGAAACACTCGCATCAGCTTCAGATGCCGAACTGTACGAGATCAAACCTGCCGTCCCCTATGAGCGGCGAGACTTGAACTGGATGAACAAGAAAGCCCGCAGCACTGTGGAGATGCAGGACCCTGACTGCCGGCCGGCGCTCGCCGATACGGATGCCCCGGTTCCTGCTGCGGAGATCGTTTTTCTGGGTTTTCCCATCTGGTGGTACCGCGAACCGAGCATTATCGACAGTTTCCTGGATGCCTATGATTTCACCGGCAAGACCATTGTTCCCTTTTTCACCTCCGGCGGCAGTCAGCTCGGTGAAGGACAGGGTCGGATCGCCGTGCTGTCAAAAGGCGCTGTGGTTTTGAACGGAAGGCGTTTTTCTGCCAGAACCTCTGAAAGAGAACTCAGGGAGTGGTTTGCTTCCCTGCATTTGGAACAGATATGAAAAACCTGACCGCACTCTGTCTGCTGCTCGCTCTGGCAGCTTTCTTCGCAGGATGCGGAAACACGCCTGCACAGGCTGCGGCCGGGCAGATACCGGCTGAAACGCCGGAAGAGATCTTTTCGGATACGCAGCCCCTGACCGCTCCGGAGGAGCGGGAGAGCACGCACACGGAAGGAGAAGATGAACCGGAAGCGGTTCTTGACGAATGGATCACGGAAACGGGAGCAACGAATGTGAAAAAAGAATTGCACCTTATGATCAACGGCACGGAGGTCCGTGTCGACTGGGAGAAGAACGAGTCCGTCGATGCTCTGAACAGCCTGGTCTCCTCCGCTCCGCTGACCATACAGATGTCCATGTACGGCGGCTTTGAGCAGGTCGGTCCGCTCGGGACAGCTCTGCCCCGAAACGACAGTCGGATGACTGCGCAGGCCGGAGACATCGTGCTGTACTCCGGCAACCAGATGGTGATTTTCTACGGATCCAATTCCTGGACTTATACGAGACTCGGAAAGATCGCAGACGGATCGACGCCTGAATTTGCTGAGATGCTCGGAAACGGAGACGTCACCGTCACCCTGGTTTGGGAATAACCGGATCAGAGGGACACTTCAGAACAGCTTGGAAGCAAACCTCGCTGCGGATCCTGGTTTGTGAACCATTACTTAACCGCTTTTTTGACAGGAGTGATACAAAATGAGACCTTTGATCCGGAAAGCCGCGCGCATGCTGACCGATTGCATGGACGTCAAGGCCGGACTCGTCAGGATGGATGAGGAACGCATGGAATATAAGCTCCTTGATGCGATCCTCACGGATGACATGGCACGCGCAGTGCTGAAAATGGGTGTGCGCATCCCCGCCACACCGGAAGAGCTGGCGAAGAAGCTCCGGTGGAGCACCGAGAAAGCACGGGAGATCCTCGATGAAATGGCACAGCTTGGCATCGTGGAATACAACCGGCACAATGACGACCGGCATAAACAATATGTTGTCCCGATCTTTGTTGTGGGAAGCGCCGAAAACATCATGCTCAACAAAGAGCTTGTGCGGAAGCTTGGTTCCCTCGCGCCGCAGTTTTTCCATGAGATGTCTCTGGAGCCCCTGAAACTTATTTCCGGTATGGTGCCTCCAGGCGGAGCGGGGCTTGGTTTCCACGTGATCCCTGTGGAGCGCGCGATCCCGAAGGAGAGTCAGGCGGTTGACATCGAGCGCCTAAGCTACTGGCTGAAAAAGTATGAGGGGCATTACGCCATTCAGGACTGTGTCTGCCGCACGGCCATGATCGCGCTCGGGCAGGGCTGCGGAGAACTTCCTGAGGGGTGCTGCATCTCTCTCGGAGACTATTCGGACTATCTCGTTGAGACCGGCAAAGCGCAGCGGGCAAGCTATGAGGAGATCCTTGCGGTCCTGAGGCAGACGGAAGCTAACGGATACATGCATCAGATAACAAACGGTGACGGCGGTGATGAGATTTTCTCGATCTGCAACTGCTCTGTCGGAAACTGCTTCGCTCTGCGCTGCTCCCAGTATTTCAATGCCCCGAATCTCTCTGCTTCCTGCTACCGTGCGGTCGTTGACACGGAAAAATGCGTCGCTTGCGGCAAGTGTACGGAAGTATGTCCCGCAGGGGCAGCCAAACTCGGTCAGCGGCTGCGCACGAAGGACGGGCCGGTAGAGTATCCGAGTCAGGAACTCCCTTCCGAAACTCTGTTCTGGGGAAAAGACAAATGGAACAAGAATTACCGGAATGACAATCGCCGCGGCTGCTGTTCCTCCGGCACCGCGCCATGCAAGGCGGCCTGCCCAGCACATGTGTCGATCCAGGGCGTGATGAAGCTCATGGAGGGAGGACACGAGCTGGCGGCGCTGAAACTGATACGGCAGGACAATCCGTTTCCTTCTCTGTGCAACCGATGCGGACACCCTTGCGAAACCGCATGCACCCGGTCTCTGATCGATACACCGATGGAGATCGTGAAAACGATGCGCACGCTCTCAGAAAAGCAGGAAATGCTGCAGGAAAAACTCGTCCCGCAAAAGATACGGATGAACGGTACAGGCAAAGATCACAAAGAAAAGATCGCCGTTGTCGGCTCTGATCCGGCAGCGCTCAGCTGTGCTTATTTTCTTGCGCTGACCGGATATCCTGTGACACTCTTTGCCGGAGAGCTTCCCTGCAGCCCTGCGGAAAAGGCTGTCATGGTGCAGCTTGGCATCGATATCACGTCCGGTACCCCGGACAGGAATCAGTTCGCCGCAGTTTATCCGGATGTATTTGCCTCTGTCCATACAGGACCTGCCGAGATGATCGAAGACGGCCGCCAGGCTGCCGTTTCCATCCACCGCCGCATCCATCCCGGCCATGATCTGACTCTGGCAAGAGACCCGCGGGAATTCTATCCGCTCGACAGGAAGAGAATCGTGATTTCTCCCAGACAGGCTCAGAGTCACAAATGTCTGGGCTGCGGAGTTACGTGGGTCGACCCTCACCGGTGCATCGGCTGCGGCATCTGTACCACGCGCTGCATGTTCGGTGCGATCCGGCTGGAACGCAGCCATCCGGAGTTCAACAACTATGTTCCTTACGAGAAAGCCAAGATCAATACCCTGCTGAATGGGATGAAACAGGCTGGGACACTGGCCGCGGAAGGACTTCGTCATACTATGACGGACAAAAAGAATTGACAGATAAACATTCGTTTCCCGTGCGGTTTTCGCGCTGAGCACATATCGATCCCTGTCCGTTCCGGATAAGGAATTGACGGTTTTTTCTGCCGGCCGGTATAATACAATTGTAAAAAACAGCAGGATCTCCGCACTGCAGACTGGAGGACTTTATGCGAACAGCATCTTTCGGTACTTTTTTTGAAATGGGCGGTCGAGGTGTCATGGAAGCCCTTGGCCACACCGGTCTCGACTATGTGATCATCGACACGGAGCACGGTCCTTTCTCCGAAGAAACAACAGCAGATCTGATCGTTGCGGCTGAAAACAGCGGTCTTCTTCCCTATGTACGCATAAACGGGATCTCTCGCCACGCTGTTCTTCGCATGCTGGATATCGGAGCGAGAGGACTGATCGTTCCCAATATCCGCTCAGTCGATCAGGTAAAGGAACTGGTGGATTATTCCCGCTTTCCTCCGCTGGGGCGCCGCGGCTATTGTCCCAATCGCACCACAGGCTGGGGCGCGAATCCCCAGGCGCAGGATGTGTTCTCCTACATGGCAGAATGTGACCGGCGCTGTAAGCTGATCCCGCAATGCGAAACCCGGGAGTCGCTTGAGCATATCGAGGAGATCGCCGCTCTTCCCGGTGTGGACGGCATCTTTATCGGGCCGTGCGATCTGTCCATCGATCTGGGTATTCCCCTGCAGTTTGATGATCCTCTCCTCACCGCTTCCATTGAGCGTATCCTGCGTGCATGCCGGGAGTACGGGAAAGAGTCCTATATCTTTGCCGGGAACCTGAACGATGCCGTAAAATGGGCAGACCGCGGCTTTGACAGCGTGACTTTCAGTCTGGATGCTTCAGTTTTCATTCAGGCATACCGGAACCTGCTGCATGAATTCCGTCAGGAGGAGAACTTCGATGAAGAGAAGGACCCCCCTCTGCAGATCCGGAGGATCATGCATTTTGAAACGATCCTTCATGAGCTTCAGAAACTGCTGTCGGATCCTGCGGTGACTTTTGCCGCGCTTGACGCTTGCCGCGCCAAGGCTGACGAGCTTGCCGCCTATTACGCCGGCGAGGAGTGGAAACGCGACTTTGCTGATGATGAGGCCGGACTGCTCCCGAAGGATCTCCGGCGCGGAGTCCTCTCTGAGGACGGGATCAGCAATGTGCTTGATGATTATCGCGATCGTCTGACGGAGACCGGTGCTGAATAAGGTTTTTGTTCCTTCGATCCTGGCCGTCTTATCCATTAACGGGAAGCCAACCGGAATGAAAGCCCTTCAAACCGTGCTTTCATTCCGGTTTTTACCAGTATGTGAATTCTGCCCCTTTCCGTCGTCCTTTCCGGGACGTTTCATTGTTTTCTCCCCTTTCCTATGCTATAGTGAGAATGAGATTCGATCTATATTTTGAGGATAAAAGGTGTGAATAATTTCAGAAAATACCTTCCGGCTTTGATATTGTTCGGCATCGCGGCATTCGCCCTGCTCGTGGCTGCAGGTTTTCTGGCACGCTCTGCGACCCCCGGTATCGTTCCGGTGCCTTCATCAGCGGTTTCCGTCACGGAAGTCCCTTTTTCCACGCCTGAACCGGATCCCTCCTCCCCCGAGGCTCCGCCGATTCCCGAACTGTCTTCGGAACCCATACCCGAAAACACGTCTTTCTCCGTTGAAAGTCTCCTGGCTCTTGAGCCATCCCCGCTGTATTCGACGATCTGGCCTGTGAAGGATCTGCCCGTCTATACAGACACCGACAGGACCCTCGAGAGCGGGACCGTGCCTGCAGGAGGGATGTATTGCGTGCTTGGGGAAGACAGGGACGCAGCGCTTTTCAGGATCCGCCTTCAGGCCGATGTCTACGGGTATATCGACAGTTCCTACTGTCTGATCAACCTGCCGGAATACATCGCTGAACTCTGTTCCTATGACATCACCAACAGCTATTCCTCTCTTTTCGCGGTCCATGAATACGCCATTCCCGGTCTCACGCGGAACGTGGTCACCGGATATGAGAACATACGGCTCGCGGATGGAAGCTTTTTGGTCCCGTTCCTGTATCCCTGTACTGAGAAGCTCATCGCCGCGGCAAAGCAGGCGCTGGAGGCCGGCTACAGAATACGGATCTATGACGCCTACCGCCCGCGTACCGCGACCCGCGCCATCTACAGCACGGCCATGCAGATCATGCCCTGTGCGCTGCCGACGGAGACCTATTCCGGAGTCGCGGTCTCCCTGCCTCCCGTTCCCGAAGCGGAACCCGGTGAGATCCAGCGGACCTGGCTGATCTATCAGGATCTGATCGAACTCTGGGGATGGGACCTCGGATCCTTTCTCGCGCCGGGGGCCTCCCGCCACAACATGGGCGTCGCCCTCGACATGACTTTTGAGGATGCTGTGACCGGAACGGCCGTGACCGCCCAGACGAACATCCATGACCTGAGTGCCTACAGTACGATCCGGAGCAACAACGATGCCTCTGCCCTGATCTACCGGATCATGGAGGCCAATGGTCTGAAAAACATTGTTTCCGAGTGGTGGCACTTTCAGGACAATGCCGCCATGAACACCCTGAAGCCTCCGTACTGCGAATGTGAACTGTCCGCGCAGGGATGGATCGCTGACGGGAACGGAGAACGCTACCGGAATGCCGACGGCACCTTGCTGGCGGACTGTGTGCTGGTCACTCCAGAGGGCACTTTTACGATCGACGGCAACGGATACCGGGCCGGCTGACTTTCCGAAAACGGATTGAAGAGGATCCGCTCCTCTGATACAATAGTCTGGAACAGATTGCAATGAATATTCACGAAGGAGGATAGACCGATGAAAAAATGGATATGGCTGCTTCCCGCCGGTGCGGCAGTAGCTGCAGGAGCCGTTCTGCTGATCCGGAGAAACGGCAAAGACGTCCCCGGGGAGAAAAAAGCTCCCGTCCAAACAAAAAAACCCTATCAGATGGCCTCTCCCGCATCCGGCACCTACAGCTTCGTATCCGGTTTTCAGAACGCGAAGACCGTGGAAGTCAGCTTTACCTATGATGCCGAAAAGTATGTCTGCCGGGAGATCGAAGAGGAATTCCCCGCTCCTACCAGCGTGTCCCACGCGGAACTGATCAGCGGCGAAGACTTCGAACTCCAGATCGAGTACACCGACTTCGCGGCCGGGGAAGATTTTTCCGGCTATACCGCGCTTCTCAGGGAGAAACAGAAAGGCTTTGCGCCTGTTCGCTACGGCAGCAACGAAGGGTTCCGTTACTATAACGGCGACAATGTCTGTTTCGTTTTTCCGGCCACCGGTTTCAGCTGCCTTCTCGTCACCGTGATCCTGGCAAAGGGCAGCGATCTGGATTACCGGGAGATCCATGATAACGAAGAACTGGCTGCCTTTCTGGCGGCGCTTTCTGTCCGATGAAAGCAGAAAAAGGACGGCGGTCCGGGGATCGTTCCCGGGCCGCCGTCCTTTTGTATCACTTTACTGTTCTTTCGTTATCGTAAAGAGATTCGAACCGAAGTCACCCTGCACCCGCATAGACGGGTCATAGCCGGTTCCCGAAAAGCGCTTGTGGATCGGGATGCCGCTCGCAAGCACTGCTCCAGAACAGACTGCGGAGTATTGCCCGTCCATCATCTTATAGTGATGATCCGCGATCCGCAGAACGGCTCCTTCCGGATCGATCCGGACCGGGAGGATATGCTTCAGCAGTCCGCCGAACTGTTTCACCCGAAGCAGCTGCGGCCGGCTTTCCACCCGGTACCGCATCTCCTTCTCCAGACCTTTCACCCGCAGCCATTCGATCTCCGGGCCGGCAGGGAGAAGCCGGTGGAACAGTCCGCACAGCGTCTCCTCCTCTCCGGTCACCTGCCAGCAGACAGCTCCATTTTCCGCAGGATTTCTGCGGAAGCGGCCGAATTGAAACGTGCTCCGGTGCTTTTTGAAAAAAGTGATCGTTTCTTTCAGTTCCGCTTCGTCGACCGCCTGCATCCCGTCCAGATCGAATTCGATCCCGAACGCCCCGAAGAAGGAAACATTGGCGCGGGTCGACATCGGGGTGGAACGGAGCGTCATGGAGTGTGGCGCCGCAGAGATGTGTGCCCCGACGGTACTCAGCGGATAAAGGTACGAAAGGCCGTTCTGGATGTCCAGCCGTTCGATGGGGTCTGTATCATCGGAAGCCCAGATCTGCGGGGCGAAGCACAGCATCCCGAGATCGAAGCGGTTTCCTCCGGACGCGCACCCTTCCAGCAGAATGGCGGGGCGCGGTCCGAAGATCCGACCGAGCACCTCATACAGGCCCAGGACATAATCATAGGCCTTGTTTCCGGATACCGGCGAACAGCGATTCATGTCCCATTTCACATACTCCACAGCCGCGCGGTCGAGGATCGCGGAGACTGATTCAACGATATAATCCCGGACTTCTTTTTTTGTCAGATCCAGAAGAAGTTCATTCCTTCCGTAAAGATCACGGTTCCCCGGAGAAGAAAGAACCCAGTCCGGGTGAGCCCTGTAACAGTCGGAATCCGGATTCACGGCTTCCGGTTCAAACCACAGCCCGAACTGAAGCCCTTCGGCATGCACTTTCCGGGAAAGGCCTTCCAGTCCTCCGGGAAGCTTGCGGCGGTTCACCGAATAATCGCCCAGGCCGGCATGATCATCGTTTCTTGCGCCGAACCATCCGTCGTCCAGGACAAAGAGTTCACATCCGATTTTTTTTGCCTTTTTTGCCAGGGAGAGGAGTTTCGTTTCTGTAAAGCTGAACATGCAGCCTTCCCAGCTGTTATACAGAACGGGTCTTTCGCGGTAGCGCCAGTTCTCGGGAACGATACAGCTGTTTACGAAACGGTGCATCTTCCCGGAAAGGCCGTTATACCCGTCCCCCGACCAGGCGATGACGGCATCCGGTGTTTCAAAGCGCGCTCCAGGCACGATCTCATAGCAGAGATCTTCCTGCCCGATCCCCTGCAATACCCGCGTATAGCCTGTGGCCGTGCGCTGTGCGGAACCGTAATGGTTCCCGGACCAGATCAGGTTGAAGCCGTAGACCTCGCCGCTGTCTTCTCCCGCATCTGCTGCAGAAAGAAGGAAGCCCGGGTTGTGCCGGTTGGAAGAAGAGCCGTTGGTGCTTTCGTTCACAATCCGCGAGAAGGTCACCGGAACATCATGACGGTGCATTTCACGGATCCATCCCCCGTCGAATGTGGACATACGAAAATCGCCATGGAGATCAAAACAGGAACTCATAAGCTTCGTGACAAAGACGGACTGTTCCGATCTGTTCTCAAGAAGTGTCTGCCGGACAAGGACCGTTTCAAACAGGGAAAAGCGAAGTTCGAGGCTGATATCCCGCAGCAGACTGCTCAAAGGGCGAAAGACGAGTTTCAGCGTTTCATGCGTCCCCCGCGCATGGGGCATGCAGGAATCCTCCTCCCCTTCTTCCTCTTTGAGGATCTCCGACGAATAGAAGACGAAATCTCCCGAGACCGCCTGTCCTCCGCTCAGCAGTTCAATGGAGCTCTCGCGGTAGTCCCCGATCCGGTTCTCGCTCCAGGCCAGCGGAATCGTATCCAGACAGGATGCGGGATCTCCGTCTTCATAGAGCACATCGTTTCCCCACCCAAGCAGGCGGCTTGCGTCCAGTGCCTTTGCGTCTTCAGGAAACAGCGGGATCCCGAGATGCAGCAGCTGCAGTTTCCCGTACACTGTCTGCAGCAGACAGCCGATGGCCTCGTTTCCGATATAGAATATTGTTCCTGATTCTGTTTTTCTTTCCAGGATCATGGGTCAGTCTCCTTCCATCCACCCTGTTCTTTCTTTGCCCTTACACTGTATCATAAGCGGCCTGAAGGCGCAACAACGCGCCGCTTCTTCCTTGCAATATGCGGGAAGAAGCACTATAATCAGAATAAACATTCATAAAAAACTGATAAAGGGAGGAACGACCATGCGCATCATCACCATAAGCCGCCAGTTCGGCAGCGGCGGCCGTGAACTCGGAAAACGTATCGCCGACCAGCTGGGCTGGGACTATTACGACCGCGAAATCATCCAGCGTCTTTCCAATGATCAGGGCCTTGATTCCGACTATGTCAGCCATGTTCTGGCTAATCATGAGTGGAATACCGTTCCCCTGACCTTTCAGAGTTCATTTTCCGATCCGGTTTTCGCACCCGATTCGGAGACTTCTCTCCTTGTCCGTCAGCGTGAGATCATTGAGGATATCGCCGCAGCCGGAAACGACTGCATCATCGTCGGCCGTGATGCCGATATCATCCTCAGTGAGTATCGGCCGTTCCGGATCTTTGTCTGTGCCGAACTGCAGAACCGGATCGACCGCTGCATGAAACAGGAGGAAGGAAAGCCTGAAGGTATCCGCCTATCCGAAAAAGAGGTCGAGAAAAACATCCGTCAGATCGACAGAGGACGCTCCCAGATCCGGGAACTGCTTACCGGTCTTCCCTGGGGCGACAGCAGCGCATTCGATCTCACAGTGAATTCTTCCGGATGGGAAATCAAATCCCTTGCCCCGGCGATCGCTGATTTTGCCCTCAAATGGTTTGAACGCTGACCGCCCGTATGATCTGTTTCCGGAAAAAGCGAAAAAGGACCGTTCCTCCCGGAAGAGGAACGGTCCTTTTTTCAGACTCTTACTTTTCTTCTTTGATCGCAGCCTGTGCCGCGGCCAGTCTCGCGATAGGAACGCGGAAGGGACTGCAGGACACATAGTCCAGTCCGACTTTATGGAAGAACTCGACCGAGGTGGGGTCTCCTCCGTGCTCGCCGCAGACGCCGAGGTGTATATCCGGGCGGGTGGAACGACCGAGTTTGCAGGCCATGGCGATAAGCTTGCCGACGCCGATCTGATCGACTCTGGCAAACGGATCGTTTTCGTAGATCTTCTTGTCATAGTAGGCAGAGAGGAACTTGCCTGCGTCATCACGGCTGAATCCGAACGTCATCTGTGTCAGGTCATTGGTCCCGAAGGAGAAGAACTGCGCTTCCTGAGCGATATCATCAGCGGTAAGCGCCGCTCTCGGGATCTCGATCATCGTGCCGACAAGATATTTCATATCTGTGCCGGAGGCCGCAATGAGTTCATCCGCGGTCTTCACCACGATGTCCTTCACATACTTGAGTTCTTTCCGCTCGCCCACCAGCGGGATCATGATTTCCGGGACCATGTTCCACTTCGGGTGGCGCTTCTGCACGGCCAGTGCCGCCTTGATCACAGCGCGGGTCTGCATTTCGGCTATCTCAGGATAGGTCACCGCCAGACGGCAGCCGCGGTGTCCCATCATCGGGTTGAACTCATGCAGAGAGGCGATGATCGCCTTGATGTCCTCAACAGACTTGTTCTGGGCTTTAGCCAGTTCGGCAATGTCTGCCTCATCCGTGGGAACAAACTCATGAAGAGGAGGATCAAGGAAGCGGATCGTTACGGGATCTCCTTCCATCGCCTCGTAGATCCCCTCAAAGTCCGCCTGCTGCATCGGTTCGAGTTTTGCCAGTGCAGCCACGCGCTCTTCGACTGTGTCGGAGCAGATCATCTCGCGGAAAGCCGCTATGCGATCGGAATTGAAGAACATATGCTCCGTCCGGGTAAGTCCGATGCCTTCCGCGCCAAGCTCACGTGCCTTGCGGGCATCTTTCGGGGTGTCGGCATTGGTGCGGACAGATAGGCGGCGATGTTCGTCCGCCCACTTCATGATGCGGCCGAATTCTCCGGCGATCTTCGCCTCCACAGTGGGAATGACACCGTCATAGATGTTTCCGGTGGAACCGTCGATCGAGATGTAGTCGCCCTCGTGGAAAACTTTCCCGCCGAGTTCGAATTTCTTGTTTTCTTCATCCATCTTGATGTCACCGCAGCCGGAAACACAGCAGGAACCCATGCCACGGGCAACGACAGCCGCATGGCTGGTCATGCCACCGCGGACCGTAAGGATACCCTGAGCGGCCTTCATGCCTTCGATATCCTCGGGACTGGTCTCAAGACGCACCAGAACGACCTTCTCCTTGCGGGCGGCCCATTCCTTGGCATCTTCCGCCGAGAAGACCACTCTGCCGCAGGCAGCGCCGGGGGAAGCGCCGAGTCCTTTTCCAAGAGGAACCGCTTTTTTCAGGGCGGTCGTATCGAACTGCGGGTGGAGCAGGGTGTCGAGGTTGCGCGGATCGATCATCAGGACCGCCTGCTTCGGATCGATCATACCTTCATCCACCAGATCGCAGGCGATCTTGAGAGCAGCCTGCGCGGTACGCTTGCCGTTGCGGCACTGGAGCATATAGAGCTTGCCGTTTTCCACGGTAAACTCCATGTCCTGCATGTCCCTGTAGTGATCTTCCAGGATGTCACACACGCTGACAAACTGCTTGAAGGCGGCAGGGAATTTCTCCTCCATCTGGGAGATAGGCATCGGGGTGCGCACGCCGGCAACCACATCTTCACCCTGCGCGTTGGTGAGGAACTCACCCATCAGTTTCTTCTCGCCGGTAGCCGGGTCACGCGTGAAGGCGACGCCGGTGCCGGAGTTTTCATTCAGGTTGCCGAAAACCATCGGCATGACCGAAACGGCAGTGCCCCAGGAATAGGGGATGTCGTTATCGCGGCGGTACACATTGGCTCTGGGGTTGTCCCAGGAACGGAAAACAGCCTTGATGGCTTCCTTGAGCTGGACGATGGGATCAGAGGGAAAATCTTCTCCGAGCTGAGCCTTATATTCGTCTTTGAACTGCTCGGCAAGCTCCTTCAGGTCTTGCGCCGTGAGTTCCACATCAAAGGTAACGCCTTTCTTCTCCTTCATCTGGTCGATGAGCTGCTCGAAGTATTTCTTGCCCACGCCCATGACGACATCGGAGAACATCTGGATGAAACGGCGGTAGGAGTCATAGACGAATCTTTCAAACTTGGGATCGGGGTTGCCTTCGATCATAGCCGCGACAACATCCTCGTTCAGGCCAAGATTCAGGATCGTGTCCATCATGCCGGGCATGGATGCACGCGCACCGGAACGGACAGAGACGAGCAGCGGCTTTTCCAGATCGCCGAAGCGTTTGTCATTGATTGCCTCGATCCGGCCGACAAAGCGCATGATTTCAGCCATAATATCGTCGTTGATGCGGCGTCCGTCTTCATAATACTTCGTGCAGGCTTCGGTGGTGATGGTGAATCCCTGGGGGACAGGAAGTCCGATGCGGGTCATTTCCGCAAGGTTCGCGCCTTTTCCTCCCAGAAGTTCACGCATGCCGGCGTTGCCTTCGGAGAAAAGATAGACATACTTTTTGCTCATTGAATTTCCCTTTCTTATAATCCCTTATTCATTACTGTTTCCGTAAATAATAACTCTAACGGCAATTTTTGATTATATCATCTCTACAGCGGTTTGAAAAGATGGATCTTGTCGATTAATTTGTCAGAGATATAACAAAAATCTGCGATTTCCAATGCTTCGCCGCGGATCATCTCATCGAGTCCGCAGGCGAGGACGCAGTCCCTGATCTCTTCCTTCGAATAATTCGGCAGTCCGGCGGAAAGTGCATTGATCAGTGTCTTCCGACGCTGGCCAAAGGCAGCGCGGATCACCCGAAAAAGCATCTCCTCATCTTTTACCGGGCAGGGCGGGCTCTCTCTTTTCTGCAAACGGACGACCGCAGAAGTCACTTTCGGCCGGGGAAGAAAGCAATCCGGCGGAACAGCAAAAAGCAGTTCCGGAACAGCATGCCACTGCACGAAGAGGCTGAACGCCCCGTATTCCTCCGTGCCCGCCCGGGCACAGATCCTTTCCGCCACCTCTCTCTGGACCATCACTGTGATGCCCTCAAAACAGTCCGCACGGATCAGTTCCGTGAGCACCGGGCTGGTGATATTATAGGGCAGGTTCGCACAGACCGCCGGACGCAGTCCCGGAAACTTTTCCGCAGCCAGCCGGCGCAGATCCTGCTTCAGGATGTCCCCGAACAGGATCTCCACGTTCTGCCTTTCTCCCAGCGTCTCCTCCAGCACCGGAGCGAGCGAGCGATCCAGTTCCACTGCTACGACCTTCCCCGCTTTTTCCGAGAGGCGGGCTGTCAGGCAGCCGATCCCGGGGCCGATCTCCAGGACGCCGGATGTCTCATCGATGCCGGCGCTTTCCGCGATCCGCTCCGGTACCCAGGCGCATACCAGAAAATTCTGTCCCAGCGATCTGGAAAAGTGAAATCCGTGCCGCTCCAGCAGAGACCGGATCGCACGGATATCTGTGAGTTCGTTCATCGCCTGCTGTTCCTGTTCTGTTTGATATAGACCAGCCACTGCAGTCCGGCACACAGCACGGCAAGAGCGATCGTGATCCATCCTCCCGAAACGCTCGTCCACCCGTTCATCACCACAGCCACAATGACCAGCAGACAGGCCACCGACCAGAGTATTGCTCGTTTCATCTTTTCTCTCCCTGCTTTTTCAGTCTTTTTTCGTAAGCCTGCCTGGCTTCGTCATGTCCCGGTTCGCTCTTCACGAATACATTTCCGCGAAAAAGAAATCCGGAATTCCTCAGAAGTCTCTGCATCGGTTTGTTTTTCCGGTGCGTATCTGTGCGCAGGCGCCGTCTTCCCGAGAGCAGTGTCTGCTCTTCGGCAAAACGCATCATCTTCTCTGCTATTCCCGTTCCGCGGTATTTCGCCGACACCGCAGCGCGGTGCAGTGTGCAGTACGGCTCGCCGTCGCTCCATTTTCCATCGCGGATGTCCGCGTAGCAGGCCTCTTCCTCCTCCGAGAGCACAAAGAAGGAAGCTAATTCTTCTCCATGCAGTACCGCATAGCATTCTTCCCTTGCGATATCCCGTTCAAGATCCGCCTCTGAGGGGTAGGGTCCCTGCCATTGGTCGGCGCCGAGTTTTTTCAGACTTTCCCGCGCTTCCTGCACGATCCGCATCAGTGCTTCCAGATCCTCTGGTACAGCTTTCCTGCAGGTGACCGGCTTCGTCAGCGGGACGCGCTCCTTATCGCGCTCCATCTCCCGGAGAAGCAGTTTGTCCTGCTCCGTCTGCGGAAGGAAAGCCTCAAACATGTCCGGACGTTTGTCCCGGGTCCGTTCCAGCTGCTTCTTCCTTCTCCATTTTTCGATCCTCGCATGATCTCCCTGCAGAAGGATCTCCGGCACTTCACGACCTTCCCAGTTTTCCGGGCGCGTATACTGCGGATACTCCAGAAGCCCGTCCCAGTGGCTCTCCCCCGTGAAGCATTCTTCGTCGGCAAGGACCCCGGGCACCAGCCGGCACACAGCATCCGCCACCGCCATCGCCGCGATCTCTCCGCCGGTGAGGACAAAATCTCCAAGTGAGATCTCTTCATCGACACATGCTTCGATAAAACGTTCATCGATGCCCTCGTAATGGCCGCACACCAGCACCAGCCGGTCATAGTCACGCTGCAGCCGTCTGGCCGTCTCCTGTGTGAACGTTCTCCCCTGCGGGGAAAGATAGATCACGCGCGTCCGGGTGTCCCCTCCATCGGCCAGAACATGTTCCAGACAGGATTTGAGAGGCTGGGCCATCATCACGCAGCCGCGGCCTCCTCCGTAGGGATAGTCGTCCACCTGACGCTGACGGTTTTCGGTGTAGTCACGTATCTGGATGCAGTTGATCTCTACGGCGCCTTTTTTCGCCGCACGTCCCAGGATGCTCTCATGCAGCACGGCGTGGACCGTGTCCGGAAAGAGTGTCATGATATCGATCCGCATAGTCTTACATTCCCTCAATCAGCCGCACCGTTATGATCCCCTCATCAGCATCCGTGTGCAGAACGAACTCCGGAACAGCCGGGATCAGATGCTCTTTTTCGCCCCGGACCACATAGACCGGAGTACGGGGCGTTTCCATGATCTCTTCCAGCTTCCCGATCCGGCTTCCCGCCTCATCGATCACATCTGCGCCGAGGATATCCTGCAGAAAGTATTCGCCCTTTTTCAATGGAGCGTCTTCCCTGTCGATCGTAACGGTCTTTCCTTTCAGAAGCGCCGCTTCCTCCACGCTTCCGATTCCTTCCAGCCCGGCGATCAGAAACCGTCCCTGCGGTCTGGCAGAAATGAAGCGGTGTTTCTTCCCGTCCAGAATAACGCCTTTGCAGCGCTTCAGAAAATCCGGACTGTCCAGCCAGACCTCAATCTTCACTTCTCCGCGGACTCCGTGGGTATTCGTGATCCTTCCCGCCTCGATCATGTTTTCTTTTGCCATGAATCTCAATCCTCAGCTGTTTCATTATCATCAAGATCATCAAGTAGTTATTTTAGCATAGTTTCTTCCGTTTGAAAACCGGAAGGGATGAAAAGGGCGCACCGCAAAACACCGTCTTCCGCGGTGCTTTGCAGCACGCCCTCCTCCGTATCAGTCAAGGATCTCGACAGATACACTCTTGCCCTTTCGCTGGGCTACGGCCCGCATGAGTATCCGGATCTGCTTGACGATCCTTCCCTGCCGGCCGATGACCTTGCCCATATCGCCGTCGGCTACGCGCACCTCAAAGATGGTCTCACCGTCGCCTTTGCGCTCGGTCACAGAAACCTCGTCGGGATGTTCGACAAGGCTCTGCACGATGTAGGTCAACAATTCCTTCATGCCGGTAGAAACTCCTTATCACGCCTCAAGCTTTTTGATCAGGCCGCGAACCGTATCGGTGGGCTGCGCGCCGTTGGCGATCCAGTACTTTACGCGTTCCATGTCGACTTTGATCTTGTCGCTCTCAGCCATGGGATCATAGGTGCCGATCTCTTCGATAAAACGGCCGTCCCGGGGGCTGTGAGAATCCGCAACAACGACACGATAATAGGGAGCCTTCTTTGCACCCATTCTGCGAAGTCTGATTTTAACCATTCTGTTTTCACCTCCATGTTTATTTTGCCGGGGTCATTTATATCACCGGCACCGGTACGGTGCGGGCAATCCTTTTTTACATCCCGAAACCGCCGAAGCCGGACATTCCGGGAAATCCTCCGCCCATGCCGCCGAAGCGGCCCATTTTTTTCTGCAGTTTTTTCATGTTCTTGCCGCTGAACTGCTTCATCATCTGCTGCAGCGCTTCATACTGTTTGAGCAGACGGTTCACGTCCACCACCGCTGTGCCGCTTCCGGCCGCAATGCGCTTTTTACGGCTGGAATTGAGAATGGACGGGTTTTCGCGCTCTGATGGTGTCATTGCAAGGATGATGGCTTCCTGCCTGGCCATGGCGCGGTCATCGATCTTCGCCCCTTTCAGGGCTTTGGCATCCATCCCGGGGATCATGCCGGCTATGCTTTCGAGATCACCCATGTTTTTGAGCTGGCCCATCTGGTCAAGGTAATCGGTGAGGGTGAAACGGTTGGAACGGAGCCGCTCAGCAGCTTCCAGCGCTTTCTTCTCATCGAAACTCTGTTCAGCCTTTTCTATGAGGGTCAGCACATCACCCATACCCAGGATCCGGGATGCCATCCGGTCCGGATGGAAGGGCTCGATCATGTCCAGCTTTTCGCCCGTGCCGATGAATTTGATGGGCTTTCCGGTAGTCGCACGAACACTGAGCGCAGCTCCGCCCCGGGCGTCTCCGTCGAGCTTGGAGAGCATCACACCCGTGATCCCGAGCGCTTCATCGAACGCGGCCGCCGCATTGACAGCATCCTGGCCCGTCATGGCATCCACGACCAGCAGGATCTCGGCGGGTTCGACCGCTGCCTTGATGTTTTTCAGTTCATCCATCAGTTCCTGATCGATGTGCAGACGGCCGGCAGTGTCTAGAAACACAAGATCATTGCCGTGTTTTTCCGCGTGTTTCACCGCTTCTCTGGCAATCGTTACCGGATCGATCTGTCCCATCTGAAAAACCGGAAGATCCAGTTGAGCACCGACCGTCTCCAGCTGTTTGATGGCTGCCGGCCGGTAGACGTCGCACGCTGCAAGGAGCGGCCTCTTGCCCTGTTTTCGCATATAGGCCGCAAGTTTTGCCCCGTTGGTGGTTTTTCCGGCTCCCTGAAGCCCTACCAGCATCACCACGCTCGGACTTCTGGAAGAGATGTTGATCTTCTGGTTGGCACCGCCCATCAGTGAACACAGTTCTTCATTGACGATCTTGATCACCATCTGGGCGGGACTGAGCGCTTCAAGGACTTCTGCGCCGCTGGCCCTTTCCGTGACGGTCCTGGTGAAATCCTTCACCACTTTATAGCTTACGTCAGCTTCAAGCAGCGCCATCCGCACCTCGCGCATGGCTTCCTTGATGTCTGCGCCGGTGAGTCTGCCTTTCCCTCTCAGTTTCTTAAACGCGGCATTCAGTTTTTCAGTCAAGCTTTCAAAGGCCATATCGTAACCTCAAAGTTCTGTTTCCAGATCCGCCAGCATGGCAGCCACACGGTCGGCCGCGGGGCCGATCTTTCTGCATTCCTCCCGCATCTCTTCGAGCTTTTCACGGACGTTGTTGAACCTGCGCAGCATACCCGTTTTTTCCTCAAATTCATTCAGGGCAGTCTCCGCACGGCGGATATTGTCCCAGACCCCCTGCCGGGTGATGGAGAGCTGTTCCGCGATCTCAGACAGGGAGAGATCTTCGTTGCAGTGCATATCGAAGCAGGCACGCTGCTTTTCCGTGAGGAGTTCCCCGTAAAGATCGAGCAACATCGTCTGCGTCAGTCTGCCGGTCTCCACAGCATTTCCTCCTGTCAAGCAAAATCACTTGTCGGAGTATACACTGTTCTGTCCATTCTGTCAAGTTTTTTTCTTGTCGGCGAAAAATCGTTTCGTCTCTGTTTTTTTGTCTGCACGCATGCTATAATATGCAAAATAAAGCAAGGTAGACGGAGGAAGGCACTATGGCAGTCACCAGACATGAGATCCTGCCCGGCGTATGGCTGAGCTACTGTTATGCAGACCGGTTCAAAACATCGTATATGAGCCTTCACCTGCTCACACAGCTCCGGCGAGAGACAGCCGCTCTCAACGGAATCCTTCCGAGCGTTCTGTATCGCGGGACTGCGCTGTATCCCGATATGGAAAAGCTTTCAGCACGGATGGAGGAGCTTTACGGTGCATCCATCACCCCGTCCGTCCGTCAGTTGGGGGAGATACAATGCATCGGATTCGGCGCCGGTTTTCCTGAGGAGAGTTTTCTTCCTGCAGGGGCAGATGAATTCCGTCAGACAGTAGCCCTTCTGACGGATCTTCTTCTCCACCCTGCAACGAAGGGCGGTCTCCTTCAGCAACCGTATGTGGAAAGTGAGAAACAGAAACTCTCCGAGATGCTCCAGAGCATCGTGAACGATAAGCGTGCGTATTCCTTCATGCGCTGCAGGGAAGAGATGTGCTGCTTTGAGGACTATGCTGCAGGGCGTTTCGGAAAAGCCGAAGACGTGGATGATATCCACTACAAAAAGCTCACCCGGCAGTATCGCCATCTGCTGGAAACCTGTCCGGTGGAGGTCTTTTACTGCGGCAGAGAAAACGAGAAAACCGTCCTTTCTGTCCTGAAAGACTGCCTTTCCACTATGCCGAGAGGGGAGATCGACTATGATATCGGTACAGATATCCGCCTGAACGCTGTCGAAGCGCAGCCCCGTTACTGTCAGGAGAGCATGCCCGTTACACAGGCAAGGCTCGTGATCGGCTGGCGGATCGGGGAGAGCATCGACTGGGAAAACCGCTCTCCCATCACTGTTTTCAATGCTCTTTTCGGTGCCAGCGCCGTATCGAAGCTTTTCCTGCATATACGGGAAAAACTTGGGCTCTGTTATGAGATCGCCTCGTCCGCGGATCTGCGGAAAGGACTCCTTTTCGTCACGGCAGGGATCGATGAGGATAAAGCGGAAACGGTAAAAACTGAAATTTTCAGTCAGCTGGATATGATTTCCCGGGGCATCTTCACCGAGGAGGAAATGGAAGCCGCCCGGGCGATCTGCGTAGGTGATACGCTCTCGATCAATGACAGCCAGAGGGCTCTCGCGTCCTTCTCGCTTGTACGGGCCCTTGAAGGGACCGATTTCACTCCTGAGGACAGTGCGCAGATGCTGCGGGAGGTCACAAAAGAAGACATTATGGCCGTTGCTTCCGGGATAGAGTGCGATATGATCTATCTTCTTTCCGGAAGCGATGACCGGGACGATCCTGATGAGGATGCGTCAGCAGAACCGCAGGACAGTTTGGAAGGAGGGAACAGTACGACAGATGATCAGGAGTTTTGAATACAGCAATGTCGGCGAAACCTATAAATCCGCCGTGCTCTCCAACGGGCTGGAGATCCGGGTGGTTGAAAAGCCCGGTTTCTATACGAAGTTTGCTTCTTTTTCCGTCAAATACGGCGGATCCGACCGGAATTTCCTTCTCGAAGGGACCCGCCATGAAACGCCTGCCGGCATTGCACATTTCCTGGAACACAAAATGTTCGACATGCCGGACGGCAGCAATGTTTTTTCTGTCATGACCGCGAACAGTGCGGATCTGAACGCGTTCACCTCCCCGGGCATGACATGCTACTACTTCCACTGCACGGAACACTTTGCAGAGAACCTGCGGCTGCTTCTGAGCCTCGTTACCACTCCGTATTTCACCCCGGAGACCGTAGACAAGGAACGGCCTATCATCGCACAGGAGATCCGGATGAGTCTGGATGATCCGGACGAAACACTCTACTATAACTTTATGAAGCTTCTCTACAGCCGCCATCCCATCCGCGATGATATCGGCGGCACCGAAGAAAGCATCGGAAAGATCGATGCGGAGCTTCTCAACCTCTGCCACCGCACCTTCTATTGCCCGGGCAACATGGTCCTGAGCGTGGAAGGCGACATCCGCGCCGAAGAGGTCGTAGCCCTTGCGGAGGAGGTTCTTTTCCGCTGGGAGAGCCGGCCGGTACCGCTTCCGGACTACGGCGGGGATGACGGTCCTTTTCCCGTATCTCCGGAGATACGCGTGCGCGGGTCCGTTTCAGCTCCGCAGTTTATCATCGGTTCCAAGATCCTTCCTCCGGAAGGGGATTTCTCCCGCCAGCAGCTCACGGCCAAACTGGCTGTACAGATCCTTTTCGGACGCTCCTCCTCTTTCTATTCCCGCCTCTACAGCGACGGCCTCATCAACCGGAGCTTCGGCACAGACGTGGACTATGTGTCCGGTACCGCCATGGTTTCTCTCAGCGGAGAAAGCCATGACCCGGACGCGGTATTGAAAGAGATCGGATGGGAGATCCGGAAGCTTGCAGAGTCCGGACTCGACCGTACACTTTTTGCGCGTATCAAGAAAGCTTCGATCGGCGGAGCGCTCCGCAGCTTCGAAGATTTTGACTCGGTATGTCTGAGTCTGACAGAAGGCCAGTTCTACGGTTTCTGTCCGTTTGACGGCCCCGCCATCCTGGACAGCATCACCATCGACGAGTGCACTTCCTTCCTGCTGGAGCATTTTGCTCCCGAGCGGCTGGCACTCAGCATCCTGCATCCGTAAATAACTCAATCAGAAAGGCGATGAGATCTCCTTGACAGACGTGATAGAGACCATTCAGCGGGAGAGTCTGATCAGCTTCCCGTTTCTGGGAGACTGGACCATCAATCCCCCTTCTTCTTTTACACTTTTCGGAAGAACGATCTATTTCTACGGTGTGATCATAGCACTGGGTTTTTTTCTGGGTATCCTGTGGATCGCAAAAAACAGCCGTAAAGCCGGGATCAGGGAAGATGACATTTACGATGTGATCATCTGGACCATTCCCTTCTCCATCATCGGCGCCCGTTTGTACTTCGTTCTCTTTTCCCTGGACTACTACATTGCCAATCCCTCCAAGATCATCGCCGTCTGGGAGGGAGGCCTTGCCATCTATGGAGGGATCATTGCCGGCATACTGGTGATCTTCCTCGTATGCAGACATAAAAGGATGAACGTGCTGAACGCTCTGGATCTGATCATGGGCGGACTTCTCATCGGTCAGATCCTTGGACGCTGGGGCAACTTTTTCAACCGGGAGGCATTCGGTGCCCAGACAGAGATCTTCTGCCGCATGGGTCTCACCTCTCCCGACGGCAATACGATCTATGTTCATCCCACATTCCTCTATGAGAGTCTCTGGAATCTTGTGCTGTTTGTCATAGTCAGCAGGATGCTGCACAGAGGAAAACGGAAATACAACGGGCAGCTTTTCCTGGTCTATCTTTTCGGTTACGGTGTCGGACGGGCCATGATCGAAGGCCTGCGCACCGACTCGCTGTATATCGGACACACGAATATCCGCGTCTCTCAGCTGCTCTCGGTGATTTTGGCGATCACGGCAGGCACGCTGCTGATCGTGAATGCCGTCCGGGTGAAGAGAGGCACCCTGAGTCTTTCCCCCGCATACCGTGAAAAAGCGTCTGAAGCGCAGGAGGATCTGCCAGCAGACAGCTTCTCTGCGGGAGAGGACACCGTATCGGAAGAGTGCAGCATCAAAACCGGAGCATCCCTCGAAGAAGAGGAGCGTTCCGAATCAACGGAGAAAGGCTCTGCGGCAGAGGCCGCCTCGAAGGAGCCGGAAAAAGGAGACGATCATGCCGGAGAATAAGGATCTGTTCCGTTCCTTCACGGAAGGAGCACGAAAAATCGCCGAAGCAGTAACGGAAAGCTTTTCCGATGGCGGTGTGGTTCGAACCGTTTATGAAGATGGTCTGAGCCGTACCCGGCGCTTCGCGCAGCTCGCCAAGATGACCGCAGACCTCCGTCGGGAAAAGGAAGAACTTGACCGCGTGTTTCTGGAGATCGGATATCTCTGCTATGAGCAGACTAAAGATGCTCCGGATGGTTTCTTCCTCCCGCTCTTCGCACAGGTCCAGGAGATCCGTGAGACCCTGAGAAGAAAGGAATCCGAGATCGATGCCCTTCGGAAAGAGCTCGGCACTGTTCCTGGATCTGCAGACAGGGAGGTCGAAAGCAGCATCACAGCGTTCGCGTCCGCAGCTGGCCCTTCCGTACAGCAGAAACCATCCTCTGAACTGTAAATATAAAAAAGAGAGAGAACGGACACATCCGTTCTCTCTTTCGGTCTTTACAAGGGTTTCTTTTTGATTTGGGCCCATTTGCGCGGGAGGTTCTGAGGTGTCGGTCCGATCTTTCGGACGAGGATCAGTGAATGCGTCACATCCGTCCCGGGGATCGTATAGGGAAGGACTTTCTCGGTTTTTCCGCCGAGCTTTTTTATGGCGGTCGTCGCTTCTTCCAGTTCCGTTTCCGTATCCGGCCCTTTCATGGCGACAAACAGGCCTTCCTCTTTCACATAGGGCAGGCAGAGCTCCGCAAGCAGCTGCAGCCGGGCCACCGCCCGGGAAACCGCAACATCAAAGTGCTCCCGTAACCCCGCAGGGATCTCCTCCGCCCTGGCATGGATGCAGGATACATCCGCAAACCCCAGCTGTCGGCAGGTCCTGCTCAGGAATCCGATGCGCTTGTCCAGGCTGTCCAGGAGAGTCAGCTGCAGATCCGGACAGGCGATCTTCAGTGCCAGTCCGGGAAATCCCGCTCCGGTTCCAACATCGATCAGGCTCTTTCCGGAAAGGCCGATGCTTTTCAGAACTGCGGCACTATCCAGAAAATGGAGGTATGCCGTATCATCCTCGCCTTCAATGGCCGTAAGATTCATGACCTTGTTGGTTTCCTGCAGCGTCCCGCAGTAGAGCCGGTAGGCACGGAGCATGTCCTCTGTCAGCGGAAGGTCCCACTCCTCAAAGCCGTTTCTTATGATCTCTTCCAGCACGTCCGGTCCTTATTTCATCTGTTTGAGGGCTTTGGCCAACTGATCCGGACAGGATGTGGACTTTGAACCGCACCGGATCCCCTCCAGCCGTGAGATCGCCTCGTCGATATCCATGCCTTCAACCAGCCGGGAGATCCCCTTCAGATTGCCGTTGCACCCGCCTGTGAAGCGAACCTTCCGGATGGTGTTTTCCTCTGTTTCCACTTCGATCAGCTGGGAACATGTCCCTTTGGTCCGGTAAGTCAGTTCCATATGAATCCTCCCTGTTCTGTTTTCCAGACTATATCACGAACAGGAGTTTTTTGCAATAAAGTGATATTTTCCCGCAAAACGTCATTTTTTATTCACAATCCGCTCCTTGTAAAATAAATCCACTGTGCTATACTTAAAAATAAGAACAAAGACGGAGGTTTACGCTATGATCAAAAAAATATACGGCAGAGCGCTTACGGTCCTCGCCAGAAAACCCTTCAAACTATGGGGCCTTTCCCTTCTCGGCGCTTTTTTAGTCCTGGTCGCCGAATTCGCCTTTGGCGTCATTCCCTTTGCGGGATTTGCTGTCGGACTCCTTATCGAAGTCGGTCTGACGATGATCCTCCTGCGCGGTTATCTTGGAGAAGAGCCCCACACAGTCCAGCTCTTTGACTGCTTCAAGGACTGGAAAACCATCAAGCGTGTCCTGTGCGGCATGGGGTATATGTACCTGTGGATCTTCCTGTGGGCTCTGATCCCGGTGGTCGGCTTTGTTTTCGCTATCATCCGCGCCTATGAGTACCGGCTCACCCCCTACATCCTTGTGATGGAACCGGATGTCCCCATCACAGAAGCCTACAAAGTCTCCAAGCAGCGTACCGAAGGCTTCAAAGCCAAGATGTTCTGGGCTGATATTTTGTGGATCCTCCTTGTCTGGGCCGCCGCACTCATCCTTGCCCTGCTTGGCACGATCCCCTATGTCGGATTCCTGTTCTATATCGTCCTGTTCCTGCTGTATATCGTCGTATGTCTTTTCGGCACACTGTTTGCCGGACTGATCGGCGCTGCTTTCTATGTGGAGATCCAGCGTTCCTCCGCGGACGGTCCGAAATTCGACGATTCCATGAACGATCCTGCTGAGAAGCCGACTCCGGCACCCGTTTTCTCGGAAGCACCTGTGGAAGGCTACAAGTTCTGCCCCAACTGCGGAAGCAAGAATCTTGCCGACGGAAAATTCTGCACAGGCTGCGGCTATAAGTTTGAAGATCAGTAACCTCTCATTGATATCCTGACGAAAAAAGACGCGGTGTTCCGTACACCGCGTCTTTTTTGTTGTTATTTCGTCTGATCAGATC
>JAGBQR010000016.1 GCA_017632775.1 Oscillospiraceae bacterium
CGTCCGAACGGACGAACATCTCGATCGGATCGCCCGGGATGATCACGCGAAGCAGGAACACGATCACCAGCACTCCCAGCATGATCGGGATCACATACAGGATCCTCTTGATGATGTACTTTAACACGTTGCCCTCCTATACTGCCTGTTTTCACGATCTCTCTGCAAGACCGCACCAGCCTCCGCACTTTTCGAAAGGCAGCAGAGGCTTTCCCCGTTCATCCGGAATTCCAGCGGAATTCCCCGCCGAACAGTTTTTAAAGTTGGTTTAATAATATCATCCGCCACGTAAAATAGATATCGACAGTTTCGTAGAAATCGCCTTTCTCTTTTTGTGTGTATTGCATAAAATCATTATTGTAAATATGTGCAATATAACATATACAACCGAAAAAACATATATAAAATATTTTTACCCCTTCTCCCTCTTCCTATTCGTCTGTTCCCCTGCAGACAGCAAAAAGGACCTTCTTCGCAATAGAAGGTCCTTTTTCCATATTTCTATTCGCTCTTTCAGGCATCCTTACTCCGTCCTTCCCGCTTCCTTTCCTTTTCCGGAGAAGAACAGGAAGCAAAGGAGCAGCGAGACAGCGATGCAGATCACACATCCGAGGAATACCGTCCGGAAGCCGCCTCTGTCGACAAAGGCGCCCCACAGGACTCCCCCGATCCCGATCCCGATATCCGTAGCCATGAAGAAGGTGGCGGAAGCCGCTCCTCTGCGGCTCTGCGGAACATAGCGAACCGCCTCCGCATTCAGCGCAGGGGTGCAGATCCCCGCGCCAAGACCAAGCGCCGCTCCGGCGAGATGGAACAGAAGGTGGTTATGCGGCGCTTCCATCAGAAAATAGTAGCCAAGCGCAAGGATGACCGTTCCTGGAATGATGGATACCATGGTGGGCCGTTTATCGGAGAGTTTGGAAAACAGCAGTCTGGATACGATGGTCATCAGAGCCTGCAGCATAAAGAACAGGCTTGTGTTTTTGATATCGATCGTCTGGGCAAAAAGCACGATATACGCGATCACGGCACCGTTCCCCAGAAAGATGAAAACCGCCGCGATCGTGCTGGGGATCGCCTTTTTTTCAAAAATCGTTGCAAAGAAAGAGGCTTTCCTCTCCTCCGTGTCCTGCGTGATCATTCTGGCGCGCTCACCGAGAACTGCCAGTTCATAGCTCTGTTTCCGGGCGAAGAATTCCCGGTCGGTCTCATAGCGGCAGATCAGCATGATCACGAAAGAAACCGCGATCAGGCCAACCGAAACATAATAGACGATCGCATAGCTCTCGGTGATGCCGTAGATCCAGAGCGCGATCACCGGTCCCAGCGCCGAAGCCACATTGTTTGCCAGCATATTGTAACCGAGTCCCTCTCCCATCTGGGGGACAGGAACCACATCCGTCACTGCCACGGAAAGGCCCGTAGTCGCCATGGAATAACCGATGGCCTGGATGGCACGCGCGACCGGCAGATAGGGCAGAAAACGAATCGTAAGCGAAGCCGTGGCCACTGCATAGATGGCCAGACCGATCAGAATGATCTTTCTCCGTCCGCGCTGGTCAAGCATCCGGCCGGATACGATCCGCATGATCGTTGCCACAACGGTAAAGCAGGTAAGCATCACCCCGGCGTACGAAGCCGTGCCTCCGATCGACACAACATAGAGCGTTGTGACCGCGTTGTGGAAAAACATGCAGGTCGCTACGAAGCAGTTTGCGAGGAGGATCTTAACATAGTGCCGGGACCAGAGACTCATCTGTCCGGTTCCTTCCGTATTATTCATACATATTCATCCTTTTCGATATTATCAGCATAAAGCGCCGCTACCGGATAAGCAGGAGCAGACCGCAGAGAAGCAGAAGCGCCGCCTCCCCGATAACGGCTGTCCGTATATACCGGACATACTTCGGCCCGGGATCGACCACCGGCACAAAAGGGTCCGTATCATCGCCCAGAGGCCGTTCGACATATTTTGTCTCTATATGTCCATGTTTCAGCCTTCTGAGCTGGAGCAGCGAAGCCGCCGTCAGGATCACGGCAAAGAAAGTCCAGCACATCCATGCGGATACCGCCGCCCTGTTCGCCAGTACCAGTGCTCCCTGTTCGCGGCTGTACCGGATATGCAGCATCACTTCCAGAATTACTGCCAGCAGGCTGAGAACCAGCATACACCAGTAATTGACTTTTGCCAGACGCGGCATGATCTGCATCCCGTTGATCTTCTCCGTTTTCCGGATACGCCGCTCCCGTGGAGAATCCAGGAGCGTCGGTCCTCTGTTCTCGTTCATACATCACCTGATCATCCCAAAGATTTCTGTTACAGATTCTACCATTCCGGCAAGCCGCTGTAAACATCCGGTGACATCAGAAATCAAAAAACTCCACCCGCAGAAAGAACGGGTGGAGTAAAGAAAACCCGGAAGAGGCTTCCGAGGCGGCGGTCCAAACCCGGCCGCGCCGGAAACATCCACCATTACGAGATCCTGTCAGTTGAGGGGACGGATATCCTGGTAGTAGCAGATACCCGAGCCGTTGATCACCGGAGCGCTGAGTCCGGTGCGGCAGAGCTCGAGACGGACCGTGGTGCAGAAGCCGACGCACATATGGTGGTCGATCATGAACTGCTGCGCCACCGCCATGGCCTCCTTCATCTTCGCCTTATCCTGCTGGTAGTAGCAGGCATCCAGGACTTCCTCCCAGCCGGGAACGATCTCATCGGTATACAGCGCGTTGCCGACCTGCTTGGAAGGCGGGATGCGCCCGTCGTTGTTGAACAGCGCGTCAAAGTAGTCCGAACACTGGTAGGAACGGATCAGGATGTCGTACTTGCCGGTGCGGCAGCCCGCGAAGTGCGAGGGGATCTCCTCGAGTTCGGCGTCCCACTTGATGCCGCCCAGACGCAGGCACTCCTTGATGACTTCACCCTGGGCCTTGTACGGGGCGATGTTCGTGGCGTAGAGCTCAAAGCCGTCGGGATATCCCGCCTCGGCCAGCAGCTCCTTCGCGCGCTCCACGTTCACCGTGCGGTCCACATCGATCTTCGTGTAGGTCCAGGAACGCGGGGAGACCAGCGTCTCGCAGGGGGTGCCCCTGCCGGCGTTGCCCAGGTCGTTCAGGGCCTGCGCGTCGATCAGCAGCCAGATGGCCTCGCGCACGCGCTCGTCGCGCAGCGGGCTGTCCGGATGATCCGGGTTGTCCGGGTTCAGCAGGACGCAGCCGGCAAGTCCCGTATCCAGATAGTACGGGGTGACGGTGGAGCTGCCCTCGTACTCGGCGCCCATGGAGGCCGTGATGTAGGAGGCCACATCCGCGTCGCCGCTCTCGATGGTCATCGCACGCGCCGCCGGGTCGCTGACGAAGACGAACTTCATGTACTTGTAGTAGGCCATGTTGTCCTTGTCCCAGTAGTTCTCATTGCGCTCGAGCAGGATGTACTGGCCGGGGACCCACTCTTTGAAGACGAACTTGCCGGAGCCGATGGGGACATCGGGATCCGGGACGAGGAGCTGGTTGTCGGGATAGCCGAGCTGCTCCAGCGCCTTCTTCGAATACACCGCGCCTCCCCTTCTCACGAGGGCCTCCTCCGCACCGTTCACGTACGGCTGAAGAAGCGCGATCTCAACGGTCTTGTCGTCGATCGCCTTGATCCCGTCCACATCAAAGACGGCCGAACCGCCGCCAAGCGTGAGACTCAGGACCATGGAGTAGGCCACATCCTCCGCGGTGATCGGATCGCCGTTGGCGAACTTGATGCCGTCACGCAGCGTGACCCAGTAGTGCGTGTCATCCTTCCACTCCAGGGATTCCGCAAGAGCCGGAATGCATTCTCCGGTCTCCACGTTGAACTCATACAGATGCTCATACATGCAGCCCGTCACATAGGCTGTCGGGTTGCCGGCGCTGCCCGAGTTCGGCATGATGAACGGCGGCTCCGCCTCGATCGCGACCGTAAGCGTCTCGTCCTCGGAGATGCCGGACACCACATCCTGGTCTCTGCCGGAGATCACGTCCGTCGGCGCAGGGGCCGGCGCAGCGTCTCCGCCCGATGTGCCCGTTGAAGCCGGCTGCGTCGCCGCAGGCTGGCTGCCTCCGCACGCCGCAAGAGCCAGCACCATCACCAGACACAACAGTATGCTCAGTGCTCTTTTCATTTGGTTCCTCCTTGTTTAATATGTATTGTTTCTCCCTGCCTGAAGCAGGGTTACTCCCGCTTTTTTCCTCCCGATCACAGATCGTTCAGTTCCTTCGCCCGGTGGCACAGCACCACATGGCCCGGCGTCATCTCCTCCAGCGCCGGTTCCGAACTCCGGCACTGCTCCGTCGCATACGGACACCGCGGCGCAAACCGGCAGGCGTTCGGCGGATTGATCGGCGAGGTCAGCTCGCCCGTCATCGGGATCGGCTTCTGCTCGATGTGGATGTTCGGGATCGGGATCGCCGAAAGCAGCGCCTTCGTATACGGATGGTACGGATGAACGAACAGTTCCTTCGCCTCGCACTTCTCTACTACCCGCCCCAGATACATCACGCAGATCTCGTTCGAGATGTGCCGCACCACGCTCAGGTTGTGCGTGATGAACATGTACGTCAGCTTCTTTTCCTGCTGCAGGTCCTGCAGCAGATTCAGGATCTGCGCCTGGATCGACACGTCCAGCGCCGACACCGGCTCGTCGCACACGATGAACTTGGGATTCAGCGCCAGCGCCCGCGCGATGCCGATGCGCTGCCGCCGCCCGCCGTCCAGCTCGTGCGGGTAGCTCCGTTCCAGCCGCCGCGCCAGTCCCACCGTGTCCATCAGATCGCGCACCCGCTCACTGATCTCCGCCCGGTTCCGCGTCAGCTTGTGCACCTTGATCGGCTCGGCGATCAGCTCCGCCACGCTCATCCGCGGGTCCAGCGAGGCATACGGGTCCTGGAAGATCATCTGCATCTGCGTCGACAGCGCATGGAACTGCCTCTTCGTCACCGACGTGATGTCCTTCCCGTCAAACATTACGGTTCCCGATGTCGGCTCCAGCAGCCGGATCACCGTGCGTCCCAGCGTGGATTTCCCGCAGCCGGATTCTCCCACGACTCCCAGCGTCGTGCCTTCCTCGATGTCCAGATTCACCTCGTCCACCGCGTGCAGCATGCCCCTCGGCGTCGAGAAATATTTCTTCAGGTCCCGGATCTCAAGCAGTGCCATTCTCAGCCCTCCTCAGCGCCCTGCATCACATGGATGCACTTCACAAAATGACCCGGTTCCACTTCCACCAGCTTCGGGTCGCATTCCTTGCACTTCTCCGTGCAGTAATCACAGCGGTTATAGAAGCTGCAGTATTCCGGCAGATCCGTCGGGTCCACCACCTGGCCCTTGATCGGCGTGAGGCGCTCCACATCCTTGTCCAGACTCGGGATCGACCCGAACAGCCCCTTCGTGTACGGATGCATCGGGTTGTCGAAAATGTGCGCCACCGTGCCGGATTCCACGATCTCCCCGGCGTAGATGACCGCGCATTTCTGGCAGATGTTCGCCACGATCCCGAAATCATGCGTGATCAGCAGCATCGCCGTGTTCAGCTCGTGCTGCAGCGATTTCATCATCTCCATCACCTGCGCCTGGATCGTCACATCCAGCGCCGTGGTCGGCTCATCCGCTATGATCAGTTCCGGCTGGCACGCCAGCGCGATCGCTATGATCACGCGCTGCTTCATCCCGCCCGAAAACTGATGCGGATACTCCTCGAATCGGTCTCCCTTGATCCCGACCATCTCCAGCATGTCGATCGCTTTCTTCTGCGCCTCGGCATCCGAAAGAGACGGGTCATGCAGCTTGATCACCTCGGTGATCTGGTCCCCCACCTTGATGACCGGGTTCAGCGCCGTCATCGGATCCTGAAAGACCATGCTCGCCTTCTTCCCCCGGATCTTCTGCATTTCCTTCAGAGACTTCTTCGTCAGATCCTCTCCGTCCAGATAGATCTCCCCGGAATACATCTTTGCCGGCGGGTGCGGGAGCAGTCCCATGATGCTCAGGGCGATCGTCGTCTTCCCGGCCCCGGTCTCCCCGACCAGTCCCATGACCTCCCCTTTCTCGATCGAGAAGGACACATTGTTCACCGCTTCCACGATCCCTTCCTCGGTCTCGTAGTGAACGATGAGGTTCTTTACTTCTACGGCTGTATTGTTTCCCATCGGCCCGTCTCCTTACTTCAGTTTCGGGTCAAGCGCATCGCGCAGGCCCTGCCCGAACATCGTGAAGGCAATGACCGTGATCGCGATCGCGATACCCGGGAACAGCACCATATGCGGAGAGGTGCGGATATAGTCCTTGCCGGCGGAAAGCAGCGCCCCCCATTCCGGCGTGGGCGGCTGGATGCCCAGCCCCAGATACGCCAGTGACGATACGCCCATGATCGCTCCGCCGATGCCGCTGACCATTCCGATGATCACGATCCCCAGGAAGTTCGGCACCAGATGCCGCACGATGATGTGCGCCTCACTCGCTCCGATCGCCCGCGAGGATTCGATGTAATCGCTCCCCTTCACCGTGAACACCGCCGCTCTCCAGCTCTTCGACATCGACGTCATCTGCCCGATCGACATCGCGAACACCAGCTGCGGGATCCCGTTCCCGATCGCCGCTACGATCGCGATCGTCAGCATGATGCCGGGAATCGCCTGGAACACGTCCATGATACGCATGATCGTGTTGTCCACCCGGCCGCCGAAATAGCCCGCGATGACCCCCAGCAGCCCGCCGATGCACACGCCCGCAAACAGGCACAGCAGCCCGATGCACAGCGAATACCGCGCTCCGATCACCACACGGCTGAACATGTCTCTTCCCAGCGCGTCCGTCCCGAACGGATGTTCCCTGCAGGGCTTCAGCGACTGCTCCCGGAAGTTCTGCACCTGGTATTCATACGGCGCGATCAGATCCGCGAAGATCACGATCAGCACCAGAAACGCGATGATCGCCATACCCACGATCGCCGTCTTGTTCCGGAAAAGCCGGCGCATCGCAGCGCGGAACGGGGAGTTCACCCGCGATTTCTTCTTCTGTGTATTGTATTTCTTGTTGAAGGCCTCCATGGCCGGCGTATACAACTTTGCCATTTTCCCGCCTCCTTACGCCGCTGCGGCCGGTCTGGCCTTCTTCTTCCGCGTCGTGATCACGCTGCTTCTCAGCCGCGGGTCCACCAGCGTGTACGAAATATCCACCAGCAGGTTGATGATCGTGAAGACGAAAGCCAGCAGCACCACACCGCCCTGCACGCAGATGAAGTCGCGCTTGCCGATCGCGTCCACGATGTACTTGCCGATGCCGGGCATCCCGAACATCGTCTCCGTGATGATGGCACCGCCCAGCTGCATGCCCAGCATGTTGCCCACCGCCGCCAGCACCGGGATCAGCGCATTCCGCAGAGCGTGGTTGTAGATGATCTTCTGCTCCGTCTGCCCCTTGGCGCGCGCCGTCCGCACATAGTCCGCGCGGATGACCTCCAGCATACTCGTACGCGTGATCCGGCACAGTCCCGACATCGCGCCGATCGCCGTCACGAACACCGGCAGCACCCAGGAACGGATCGTCCCGTTATACAGCGCCGGGAACCAGTGCACTTTCACCGCGAATGCCGAAAGCAGCATCAGCGCCAGCCAGAACCCCGGGATCGACGTCAGGATCAGCGTCGCCAGCAGGATGAACTGGTCCAGGAACGAATTGTGCTTCACCGCTGAGACCACCCCCAGCGGGATCGCCAGGAGCACGGCGATGAACACCGATATGAACGCCAGCCTCACCGTGATCGGGAAGCGCAGCAGCAGATCGTCCCTGACCGGCACGTTCCCGGCCCAGGACTTCCCGAAGTCCAGCCTCGTCGCGACCCCCCACACGTACCGGGCAAACTGCACCGGGATCGGGTAGTTCAGCCCCAGCTCCACGCGCTTGGCCTCGCGCTCCTCCACCGATGCGTCCGAACGGACGAACATCTCGATCGGATCGCCCGGGATGATCACGCGAAGCAGGAACACGATCACCAGCACTCCCAGCATGATCGGGATCACATACAGGATCCTCTTGATGATGTACCTTAACACGTTGCCCTCCTATACCCGGAAGCACAGCTCCTAAGACCCGGTCCCGGAAAACCGGACCGGTTCCTACCGGAACTATTTCCGCATTAAATAAAGCCCTTTAATATATTTTTAAAACTGGTTTTATAATACCACCCTAAGTATAAATATGAAACTAACAGATATGTAGAAATTTCCATGTTAAAATTATTTAGTATGTACAATATACTGCTGGCATGCTAAGGAGATGTGAAATCCTTTTGGCACTATATAACTGTTACCGATTTCTTTATAAAAAAGCAGGTGCACAGAGTTTTCTGCACACCTGCTTTGAAGCGGGGTCCTGCCGATATAAAGAAAGACCGGAGAAACTATTCTCCGGTCTTTCTGAACGGGATGGTCAACCCGCTCCTATTTTTTCCACCAGACTGTCGATCCGGCTGAGTGCTGCCCCGACGCACGCATCATAGCGGGAAAGGCTGCTCGTGTGCAGGTATTCATCCACGTCTTCCTTCG
This sequence comes from Oscillospiraceae bacterium, assembly GCA_017632775.1. Taxonomy (GTDB): domain Bacteria; phylum Bacillota; class Clostridia; order Oscillospirales; family Oscillospiraceae; genus Limivicinus. The sequence goes on from JAGBQR010000016.1 coordinate 8,572, forward strand.
TCATGCCGATCTTTTTGATTTTCCGGACGAGCTCCGCTTTATACGACGCCACGTATTCGGACATTTCCCCGCATATGATCACATCGCTGTTCAGAAGCAGACGCAGATTGTGCACCGCATTGGCCAGCGCATCCAGATACTCATCCCACAAGCGGGCATATTCCTCGTTCCCGGCTTCGATCGCTTCAAAAAAGCCGGGCAGATGGATCAGCTTCTTTTTCGGGAAGCGCCCTATCACATCGTGGGCCGTATCGAGCCCGTTGATCCGGTCTGTGATGATTGCTGCTGAACAATACTCCTGAAAACAGCCTTTCTTTCCACAGAAGCATTCCCTCCCGCGGTAATCGAGCGTCATGTGCCCCAGCAGACATGCTTTCGCCGAGATGCTGCCGGTATTCGCATCTTTTTCCAGGATGCAGCCTTCGATAAAGCGATCCAGAAAAACGACCGCGGCATCCCGATCGAGCTTTCCGTACCAGTAGCGCGGAACGCCTGCCGCGATCGCGACCGGCACGAGGTCCGCCTCACAGGGCATCAGCTTCGGAACACTCTCCAGATCGATCATGTCCTCGGGTTTATCCTGGAGATTCGCCTGTTCCCAGAAAAGGGGAAACAGAATATAGGGCACGGCGATCCGGATCCCGCAGACCCTTTCCGGATCGATCCCTTTTTCCGCAAGCATCGTATCGATCTCAGAGGAAATCTCTTTCCAGTACGTTTCGGTACCGGTAAAGGCCTTCCGGAAAATCTGTCTCGCGATGATCTCGCCGCCGAAACTGACGATCGCGATCTCCCCGAAGTGGGTAGTGATATGGACGCCGACCGCATAGCAGGCGGCTGAATTCAGAGAGATCAGGGAAGGTTTCCGACCGACGCTGGAATCCGTTCTGCCGCAGTCGGCAATATATCCCTTCTCTTCCAGTTCCGTCGCGATACTGGCGATCGTAGGCAGGCTGAGTCTCAGCTTCTCAGACAGATCCTTCTTCGTCATCGGCGGAGAATTCCGCAGGGCATAGATGATCTTTCTGGTATTGTTGATCCGGATATCGTTGCTGTTCAATACAGTAGCCATATCTTCTCCGTCCTTCTCACGGGGAAATGCCGGACTAAGCGGCATTTCCCCGCACATGGATCATTTCTTCACGAAAAGCCGCGGCGCATGCCGGTTCAATAGAGCGGCTCCGGCTTTTCGCAGGTCGACTGCATAACATACGGCGCGCAGGTCTCCGAGCAGATGTTGAAAGCGGCAAGCGCTTCCGACACATGGCGTGAGATATCCGCCCCGGCTCTTGCCTTCCGGCCCTGGACAATGGCTTCCGCCATGTCGGAAACACCCTTTCCGCGCTCGTTCCCCGGGGAGGGGATCACGAGGTCCACCTTCTCGAAATACTTGAGCGATTCCGGTGAATAGAGCATCTTCACAATGCTGAAACGCGGGAGCTTGAGCAGCTCCTCCTTATAGTGTTCGGCGCGGAGGAGGAGAACATCGCCTTCGAGCGTATTGGGATCCGGCGCAAAGATCACGCCTTCGGTCCCGTAGATCTCCAGGCGGGGCTGCATGGATTTCCAGATGTCGAAACTCATGTTGATGTTGCCGATGGCTCCGTTCCGGAACTTCATGATCCCGGCATAATTGGTAAGAACTTCCACCTTGCGCGTGTGGTCCTGGATCGGACGTTCCTCGAAGCTCTTCATCCCGTAGCAGCACATCTGTTCGATCGGTCCTACGAGGGACACCAGCGCCGTGATGAAATACGGAGCCATATCCAGAATGGGGCCGCCGCCCACTTCGTAATAAAAATCGGGATGCGGATGCCACAGTTCATGGCCGGGCCCGACAAAGTTGGCTGTCACACCGATGATATCCCCGATGGCGCCTTCATCGATCAGTTTGCGGCAGGTCTGGAAGCCTCCGTCGAGGAAGGTATCGGGAGCGTTGCCCACATACAGGCCTTTCGACTCAGCCAGCGCAACGATCTCATTGGCCTGTTCCACATTGAGCGCCATGGGCTTCTCACAGTAGACATGCTTGCCGGCATTCAGCGCGCGAATGGAAAGCGGATAGTGGGAACCCGGCGTGGTGAGGATCAGAACGATGTCCACTTCCGGATCCGCAAGCAGTTCCTCCGTCGTGCAGGCACGGATATTGTACTCCTGCGCGATCTTTTCCGCCCGCTCGGTCACCAGATCCGAGCAGCAGACGAAACGCACGTTTTTATATTTTACGCCAAGCGTGCGCAGGTAAGCGCCGCAGAAATTCCCGCAGCCGATCAGGCCGATGCCAAGAACTCTCTCTTCCATGTCAGACTTCCTTTTCCAGATTGCGGAAGTACTCCAGCGTCTTCCTCGCGTCCTCCAGGACATCGTCCGTATGCTGCACGGTGCCTTCCAGAAGGACAAAGCCCTGGAAATTATCGCGCTTCAGGAGCCGCAGCTGCTCCTTGAAATCCACGAGCCCGGTGCCAAGGACTGTCGTCCGGATGAATTTCCCGTCGCGGGTCATGCTGGGCGTCCTCTTCTCCGAATACTCCATATCCTTGAAATGGACCCGGACAACTCTGTCTTTGAATTTTTCATACATCTCCGCAGGATCCTCATTGGCCACCAGCAGGTTGCCGGTATCATGCGAATACTTCAGCTGCGGGAAAGCATCGAAATAGCGCTGCATCTCCGTGGCGCTGGAGAGAGGTACCGCCGAACTTTCCAGCGTCTCGGCGTTGGGCTCCAGACCGACGCTCTCGGCATACTCGATGCAGGCCTTGAATCCGGCGATCATGTTCAGGGTCGCCTGCTCCCTGGAGATGCCCGGCTTCGTCGTATAGGTGGTGGGGACCAGCATGACGTTCTTGGCCCCGGCCGCGGCTGCACGGTCCATATGCTCTTTGGCGTAGGCAAAGCACTTGTCGAACTCCTCCGGCGTCATGGCATTGGCAAACTCCACGATGATTGCTACGCCGGAAAGCTGAAAATCATATTTCTCCAGGATCTTTTTGGCTTCCGCGCCATCTCCCTCCAGATGGAAGCACATCATGTCGTATCCGTCGAATCCGGTCTCCTTGGCAAACTTGATGCAGTCCTCGAAGGTCATGGTTCCTTTCTTTGCCGGGAATCCTTTGCCAGCCAGGAATTCAAGGACCTGGTCCAGGGTCGGGTCCTCGATCTGCAGTCCCATGGCCCTCGCCATGTTGACCTGCAGGAAGCTGGGTTTGGTCACTTTGATCAGATTTCCGAGTGTTAGAGACATCAGGCTGTACTTCATATTGCGTCTTCTCCTTCCATTCACTTCTTTTTCAATGATCCTGTTCCGGAATCGACCCGGAACAGATTAATCTGCCTTCTCAGTTTATCATGTACATCTGCAGATTTCAATATTCATTCAGTATTTTTTAAAATCATTTTAAAAACCTGTCGAAAACAGCTTCCGGGACATAAGCGAAACCCGGACAGGGAACGGTCCCGCCGTTCCCCGTCCGGGTTTGCCATCTGAATCCGTTCCGGCCTGTCAGATCTTCTCGATCAGGTCGTCAAAGACACTCAGCGCCGCGCCCACAGACGCCTGATAGCCGGCGAAGGAACTGGTGTGGAGGTAAGCGTCCACATCCTCCGGCTGCTTCCAGGAAGGAGACAGCGCCTGGATCCTTCGAACCAGCTCCGGTTTGTATTTTTCGATGATATGGGTGATATCTCCGCAGATCACGATATCCGCGCCGAAGGCGATCCGTATATTGTTGATAAAATAGGCAAGGGCATCGATGTATTCATCAAACAGTGCCCTGTATTCCTGATTACCCGCCTCCATCTGACGGATGAATTCATTCCAGTGAAGGATGCCCCGGCTTTTTGACACGATCTCCATGGTGGTGTCGATGCCGTTGACCCGGTCGATCAGACCCGAGGTGGAGCAATAAGCCTGCAGACAGCCGTTTTTCCCGCAGAAGCAGCGTTTCCCGTCCTTGTTGATCGAGATATGCCCGATATCAAACGTACGGACCCGCCGGATCCCCGTGAGCGATTCCCTGTAGATATAGCAGCCGTCGATAAAGCGGGCCAGTTCGATCACGATCGTATTGTTTTCGACCGCTCCGTACCAGATCCGGGTAGTGCCGGCTGCCTCGGCGATCGGGATGACCTGCGCCGGATATGTGAAATACGCGCCGATCTCTCTCACACCGACGATCCCCTCCGGATCGTCTCTGATCCCTACCGCTTTCCATGCCATCGGGAAAAAGATCGCCGGAATGGCCACCTTGATCCCCGCGATCCGGGCTTTCTCCAGATCCAGGCTTTCAATCAGAGAATCCACATATTCCGAGAGTGCTGTCCAGTAGTCCGGCGTGCCCTTATACAGGATGTTTTTCGACTCCTGAAGCAGGACTTCCCCGCTGAAATCCACGATCGCCGCAGACACTATGTGCGTCTGCACATGGACGCCGACCGCGTAACGGGATTTTCTGCTCAGCGTGATCAGCGCCGGCTTGCGCCCTACCGCCGATTCCACACTCCGCATTCCTCGATATAGCCATCCGCTTCCAGGACCTTGGAGATATTGGTGATCGTAGGGAGACTCAGCTCCAGCTTCTCCGCAAGTTCCTTCTTTGTGGTGGGTTCTCCGTTTCGAAGTGCAAACAGGATCTTTCTTGCATTGTTTGCCCGTATATCGTTGTTGTTGATCACGTCCGCCATAGCGTTATCCCTTTTTTTCTTTGTTAATTGATAAAAAGCGCTGCGGCATTCCCCGTTTCCCGGAGGGAGACGCGGCACAAGCCGCATCTCCTCTTCCGGGGAAACGGGATCTGCCCGGATCAGGCCTCTTCGATCAGGCGCTTGAGCATCTTCTGATGTCTGCGGACCTCTTCGATCTCGCTGGCGAGGTAGGCTTCCCCGCGATCCTGCTGGCTCCGCTGACCTTCATATTCGGAATCGATGTAGCCCTCATATCCGATCTCCTTGAGAACTCGGATCGCGCCTTCACTGTCCACCGCAAGATCTTCGTATTCTCCGGGACGGTCCGGCATCTCCATCATGTGGAAGAACTTTCCGTGCACGCAGTAGATATACGGTGCGATCAGCTTCAGTTCCTCCGGAGCCGCCGAAGCCGGACGCAGTTCGCCGTCCGCCCAGCCGCCGTTGAAAACTTTCGGATAGGTCTTTTTTGCCCATTCCACAAGATCTTCGTAGCTCATGCACTTGAACGCTTCCATGACCGCTTTCACGTGCTCGGCATATTCCTCATAGCCCGCCATCCGGAAATAGTATCCCAGATAAACGTCTGAGGGAGCGGTGCGGAATACGCCAAAGTCCGGCTGGAAGCCGTAGTGTTTCGTTCCGGTCTTCTCAATGTACTCCAGGATGTCCATGATCTTGTTGTAGCGCTGGGAATTCGGATCCCTCTTGATCGGTGAGGGAAAATGGATCTCCTGGCTGATCGTGATATCCAGTTCTTCCGCCAGAGGCAGCGCCAGCTTTACACTGTCGATCGTATTGCCCAGGACACGGATGTTTTTCATTCCGAGTTTTTTCGCCAGGCGGAGATCGATCTTCAGCCTTTCCGCCATTTCCGCATCGTTCATCACATGATCGCGGCGGAACTGAAGCGGATCCGGAAAGGCATCCAGCGTGGTGGCCTGAAGTCCCCAGCGGGCCATTTCCGTATTGAACTCATCAATAAAGGCTTCACTCGGATAAGGATACTGCGGGATGGTCGCCTCGCTGATGATCTCGATCCCGTCCGCGCCGTCCAGATTCAGTGCCACTTCCCGGAGCTGATCGCGCCAGGTCCAGCGGCCGAACCATTCCTCCTGCTGATAGCTGTACAGGGATACGCCTCTCTTAATAGCCATTGTTCTTCCTCCTTATTCCTGCAGCTCAAGATCAAAGTAGCTGACGTCCGTCGTCTTGCTTCCGCCGCCACCCTGCCCGTGCACATTCGGAGTGGGAACCGGTGGGTTCTTTACGATCTCCTCGTCACGGGGCATCCTTCCGTAGCTGCACAGGATCGATTCCAGAATGCCGACCCGGTGCACACCAGGCGTCAGGCCGCCTTCCTTCATGATATAGAGCGTGGCTTCATCCTGCATATCCCAGTGCTCGTAAACCGCATTGTTCTTCAGTTCTTCAAAGCTGCGGGGCGGTTTGCCGTTCACGCCGAAACGCTGCAGTGCGACCGGATAGCTTTCGCCATCCACTTCCACATAATAGCCGTTATGCAAAGACAGAAATACTCCGCGATAATTGGCGATGCGAACCCCGAAGCAGAAACCGGCCACCTTGCCGTCCTCCTTGAAATTACGCAGGCTTCCCTTGCGGACCAGAAAACTGTCGTACATGGATCTCCTCCTTCTTATTATCGGGCAGTTCATGCCCTTTTTCCCTGTGAGCAGAGAATGCCCTGATGTTCCCGTACTCTGCCGGATCCTGCAAAGCGGTCAGAACGGCGTGTTGTTGTGCTTATCCTCGATAAAGCGCTTCATCATCTGCTGATGCTTGCGGACCTGATCCACTTCATCGATCAGTCCCTCGAGGCCCATATCCTGCTGACTGCGCTGGCCTTCAAACTCGGAACTGATATAGCCGTTGTATCCGGATTTTTTCAGATGCTTGAAGACTTCCTCGTAAGGAAGCGCACGATCCTCATACAGGCCCGGTTTTCCGGGGACTTCGGTCATCTCGTAGAATTTGCCGTGCATATGGACAAGATACGGAATGATCTCATACATGCGTCCGATCGGGTTCGCGTGCATGTGCAGCGCCGGGAACGGGCCGCCCGCGATCTCCGGATACTTTTCCTTGATATACTCGTTGGTGGCTTCTCTTCCGATCTTTTCAAAGGTCTGGAAAATATCCTCCGCCGCCTCGGCCGCCCGCTCCGGTGAGAATCCGGCGGTGCGGAAGCGGTAGCGGAGCTGGATGCAGCAGGGTTTGTTCTGGAACTGGCTCATATCGATCTGAAGGCCATAATGCTTCGTTTTGGTGCGCTCGATGAAAGCGATCTCGGACTCGATCGAATCCCCCATCATGTGGCCCAGATCCAAAGAACGGACATCGCATTCATTCGTCATTATGATATCGTACTTTGCCGCAAGGTCCAGATTCATCTCCACCGCCTGATAGGGAGTGTGATGGCACAGACGCATATTGCGGAATCCCATCTTGTGGGCGAGCTCCAGATCATACCGGATCCGTTCCCCGGCTTCCCGGTAGGTCATGACATGGTCACGGAACTGGAGTGTATCCAGGAAGGTATCCATTGTGACCGCCTGGAGCCCCCAGCGCGCCAGTTCACTTCTCCACTCGTAGATCCAGGCTTCGGGAGGGCAGGGATAGTTCGGGATCGTGGTCTCGTTGATGATCTCCACGCCGTCCGCTCCGTCCAGATTCAGGGCGATCTCCCGCAGCTGGGCCTTCCAGTCCATCCAGCCGAAGAATTCATTCTGCTGATAGCTATAGAGCGAAACACTTCTTTTAATCATGATCCAGCTCCTCCTTACTCCTGCAGTTCCAGATCGAACATGCAGATGTGATGGGTCTTCCCGCCGCCGCGGGTCCCGGGTTTCGGCGGATTGGTCACCCATTCTTCGTCATGCGCATTGTAGCCGTATCCGTCCAGTGTAGCCGGCATATAGCCGATATCATGACGGCCTTTTTCCAGCCCTCCCGGTTTGCGGATATGCAGGATCGCCTTGGTCTGCAGATCCCAGTGCTCGAAACCCGCCCGGGCTATTTCAGCCATGGTGCGGGGCGCTTTCCCGTTGATCTCAAGGGTCTGAACATCTTCCCCGTATTCCACGCCGTCAACGCTCACATAGAAGCCGCTGGCCAGAGAAAGATAAATGCCCCTGTAATTTGCCAGGCGAACGATAAACTGAAATCCAACTGTCTCGCCGTTCACGACATCGTTTTTCAGGCTGTCGGCCTGGATCATGAAACTGTCATACAATTCTGATTCCCCCTTTTCCGGAATGATCTTTGAATCCAGCTGAACCGTTCTGAACCGCGCTCAGCTGAAAAAACAAGGGTATTGCCGCATGAAGAACAGGCGGCAATACCCTTCAGCATTTCTCTTATGCCTCCAGGATTACCTTATCCCCTTCAGGCATCTTGAAGGCCGTGTTTCCGGCAAAGGCCGAAATGCCTTCTCTCATGTAGTAGGCGCGGATCGTTACGCTGGCGGCAACCGTATACTCTTTGCCGACTTCCAGACCACCCGGGATATCAACGATCAGCGTTGCATCGTAGCCCTTGTTCCAGTAATGGAGCGTGACATCGCACATATCCTCGAACTTGAAGATCTCTCCATCGACCGCTACGCGGATCTTGTCCGGTCCGTAGAGCTTGTCATCGATCTGAACATGGGCGTCCTCGAACAGGGCCAGAGGCACGCCGCGGTAATACGGGTTGGATACAATGACCTCGACGCCGGTGCAGGTCCCGTCCGCCTCGTAGTGGTTTTTGAAGGGACTGCCGGCACGCATGTTCTGGTTCGGGCCCATGAAGGATGCACCCTTGCGCATGGGAACCGGGCGTGAATCCGGATACTCGGGATAGTTTTCATCGGGATACTTGCCGAGATATTTATCGAGCATCTTCTGATAACGGCGGAAGGGCTCAAAAATATCGTTATTGATGGGCATGCCTTCGTATTCCGCGGAGATGTATCCGTCGTATTCCGCCTCTTTGAGCGCGGCGAGGATGCCGGGATAATCGATCGTGGCCTCTTCGTTCTCGTCGGTCATCTCATAGAACTTGCCGTGGCAGTGTACGATGTAATCCTTGTGCTCGAGCAGGATCTTCGGATCGTAATACTCGGTGCGGCGGATCTGGGCGAGGAAGCTGCGGCGCGCATCATCCTCATATTTCTCCATACCCTCATTGCAGAACTTGCGGAACTCGACATTATCCACATTCTTGTACATCTCAGCGATATCCAGGACCCATTTCTCATCCAGTCCGCGGGCGATCGCTCCCTGGATCATCCGCTGAGAGAGCTCCTTGCAGAACATGCTCATATCCGGAACGATGCCGATGTATTTGCTTCCGGACTGGCGGATGACATTGATCACATCCTCCACGGCAGGCAGGCAGAAGGAGGAGGAACCGGAGTGGATCTCCAGACCCATCTTGACGCCGAGGTCTTCCAGAATGGGAACAGACTGTCTGAACATCTCGGCAGGAACGGTACCGCCGATACGCATGATGGGAATATTCACCTTTTTGCAGAATTCGGCATGACGGCGAATGATATCCACGCCTTCACGGACCGTGAGGCGGCGATGATTGTACATGGTCATATCCACGAAGAAGTCGTGCGCGATCGTCTTCGTGCCGTATTTCCACATCAGGGCGTTCCAGGATTCGATATCCTCGTCAAGCACTTCGGGGCAGTAACGGAAATACAGCTGTCCAAGGAGTTCAATGCCTGTGCAGCCCATCTTGGCGGCAGCACGGACGCAGTCATCCCAGGTCAGCTGGCCGGCTTCGACCTGTCTCTGCCAGCTGTAGATCGTGATACCACGCTTAATATTATGTGACATGGTTTTTCCTTTCTGTATTCAGAATCGCAATCTTATCAGTAAACCGGATCCGGGCGCTCGCAGGTGGTGGTCATATTGTAGGGCAGGCCGGTCTTCGCGCAGACATCAAAAGCGAGGAGCGCTTCGGTGATATGGCGGGCAATGTACATGGAGCAGCGGGGCTTCGCTTCACCGCTGATGATGCAGTCTGCCATATCCGCGGCACCCATGCCTCTGTGTGCCTCAATGGGCGGGATGGCGCGCGGCAGCTCTTCGGCAAGCTCCAGGGCCTCCGGCGAGTACATCCAAGCAACACCCATCCTTCTTCCCTGGACCGCTTCTTTCAGCTTCTGGCGTGGGAGAACTTTCACTTCACCCGTCAGCGTATTCGGATCGGGAATGAAGAGAACGCCTTCCGTTCCCTGGATCTCGAAGCCGGGAGAGGAGGAGCGGACCGAGTCAAAGCTGAGGTTGATGTTTCCGATCACACCGTTCCGGAACTTCAGGACCGCCTTGTAGTCGGTATTGACATCGACCGTGCACTCATGATCCTGGATCGGACGTACATCGAAGCCCTTGGCCGCATAGGCGAACATCTGCTCAATGGGTCCGAGAATGGAAACCGCCGCGGAAAGATAGTAGGGGCCCATATCCATGACCGGGCCGCCGCCGATCTTGTAGAGGAAGTCCGGGCGGGGATGCCACCAGTCAGCGCCCGGTCCGATGAAGTTCATCGTCACGCTCAGGGGCTTTCCGATCAGTCCGTCATCCAGTGCCTTGCGGGCAGTCTGCATGGTGCTGTCCAGAATGGTATCGGGCGCGTTGGTCACATACAGGCCTTTCTCTTCGGCCAGTGCGACGATCTCATTGGTCTGTTCCACCGTGATGGCCATGGGCTTCTCACAGTAGACATGCTTGCCGGCGTTCAGAGCCTGCATGGTAAGCGGATAGTGGGAAGCCGGGCCGGTCACGATAACGGCAATGTCGATCTCCGGATTGGCAAGCAGCTCTTCCGTCGTGCAGGCAATGATGTTCCACTTTTCCGCCACTTCTCTTGCCCGATCCATATCGATATCGGAGCAGGCCAGCACCTTGCAGTTTTTGAAAACCGGGCCGAGGGATCCGATGTAGGCGCCGCTGAACGCTCCGCAGCCGATCACACCTACACCCAGTACTTTTTTATCCATGTGCTTTCTCCTTTTATATTATATTTAATTGAACCAGATAATTCAGGGCTTCACGTCGGAGGTGCAGTCCACCCAGGCCTGCTCCGCCTTCGTCAGCTTCATCTCCATCGCCTCGATGCTCGAGATGATCTCCGCATCGTTCAGCGCTCCGATGATCGGGTACACATCCATGTCACTGCTCATCGTATACGCAAGTCCTACCTGCGCCACCGTGATCCCCTTCTCCTTCGCCAGCTCGATCGC
>JAGBQR010000017.1 GCA_017632775.1 Oscillospiraceae bacterium
CCAGGCCCGGTTATTTTTCGTCAGCGTCGTGTCGGGAAAAATGGAAAACCCTTTTATATTCTGAAATTCCGGACAATGTACCTGGACGCAGAAGACAGGAAAGCCAGTCTGGTCACCGATAACCGAGTCCAGGACGGATATATGTTCAAACTGGATTTCGATCCTCGTGTCATCGGCAACCGGACGCTTCCGGACGGAACACACAAAACCGGATTGGGCGAATTCCTTCGTAAAACAAGTCTGGATGAATTCCCTCAGTTTTTCAACATTCTGAAAGGCGAGATGAGTCTTGTCGGAACAAGGCCTCCCACCATCGATGAGTGGGAGAAATACGAATATCATCACAGAGCACGGCTTGCTGTGAAACCGGGACTTACCGGCATGTGGCAGGTCAGCGGCCGCAGCCAGATCACTGACTTTGAGACAGTCGTGAAACTGGACACCGAATATATCACACAGTTCCGTCTCTCGCTGGATATGAAGATCCTTCTGAAAACAATCATTGTGCTGATCCAGCGAAGAGGTGCTATGTAACCCATCCGTAAGAAAGGAAGGCTGAATGGCGGAGCACAAAAGAAAACTGAATAAACGCACAGTCATCCTGTTCTTTTCCGTTTTTCTCATCGCAGCCGGTCTGATCGGGTGGTTTTTGTTCCGGGAATCACGGATCACCAGTGAGGGATCTGTAGCTGTACTGCATCCCGATCCTACTGCTGACAACTCTGTACAGTTCATCCGGGGACAAAGCAGCCTTGTGATCAATGAAGTTATGCATCACAATTCGGCCGTTCTTTCAGATGAAGGCGGAGATTTCCCGGACTGGATCGAACTGTATAACTCCTCCGTCTCTGACATTTCACTTGCCAACCATAGTCTTTCTGATAAGCAGGGCGGCAGATGGATCTTCCCCGAGATCACACTGAAGGGCGGAGAATATCTCATTATATTTGCAGATGGAAAAGACACCGTTATCGGGAACGAACTGCATACGGATTTTTCTCTTTCCGATAATGAAGAGCTTTATCTTACATCTCCTGCCGGCCAGTTGCTTGATTCCTTCTCCTGTGTTCCGTGCGGGAACGATCACTCCGTTTTCTTTGATCCGGAACTGGAGGCGTTCCAAATCTCTGCTTACCCTACGCCCGGATATGCCAACACCACAGCCGGATATCTCCATTATCAGATGTCTCTTCCCGCTCCGGAGGGTCTTTATATCAGCGAAGTCAAAGTAGACGGGAGCGATACCCTGCAGACGAGCGATTATATCGAACTCTGCAATGCATCCGCCTCTCCGGTGGACCTTTCCACATATTATCTGTCGGATGATCTTAATAATCTGCATCTTTGGCAATTGCCTTCCCGGATACTTGAACCGGACGAGTATGTCTGTTTTCTTTGCGCAGCAGAGGATGGTGCCTCAGACTCCGTCCCTTTTTCCCTGAACAGCACTTCCGAGCATCTCTATCTCTCCGACCGCAGCGGGCTCACTGACTACCTTTCCGTAAAAGATGTTCCCGCCGGAGCGACCTTCGGGCGTACTCCCTCGATTCCGGGCATGTTTTATTATCCAACCGCCACACCCGGTCTTCCCAACGAAGGCGGATACAGACGTGTTTCTGCCACACCGATCGCAGTTGTTCCAGCCGGTGTATACGATAACGTCGATGAGATACTTGTCACTCTGTCTTCTTCAGGCACGATCCACTATACACTGGACTGCTCTGAGCCGACTGCAGAGAGCCCGGTTTATTCCGGTCCCATTGCACTTTCTTCTACAAGCGTTCTGAAAGCAGTCTCCTTTGAATACGGAATGATGCCGAGCAGGACCGGTATTTTTTCCTATATCCTCAATGAGAATCACACACTTCCTGTGCTGAGTCTGGTCGGAAAAAATCCTGAAGCATTGGAGGACCTCCGCGACGACTATAAAAAGATGCCAGAGATTGAGGGTTCTCTTTCCCTCTTTGAGCCGGACGGCTCATTCACTGCCGACTGCGGCATCACGCTCTCCGGCAATACCAGTCTGCGGCTTGCGTATAAAAGCTTCAAAGTCCATTTCCGAAGCTGCTACGGGGACAGTAAACTCGAATATGATCTGTTCAAAAACGGCATTACTGAGTTTGATTCGCTCACGCTTCGAAAAGGTCAGGATAACCACGCACTTGTTTTTACCAACGAGATGTGGGAGGATCTTGCACGCAGCATGTCCGACACACTGATCGTTCAGGGGAGCAAGTTCTGTATCCTGTATCTGAACGGCGAGTATTACGGGATCGTCTCCCTCCGGGAGGATTTTTCCAAGCAGTTTTACGCGTCCCGTTGCAACGCTCCGAAATCTACTGTGGAGCGGGCAGTTTATCCATTTGATCCCGCCGGTGATTTCTATAACCAGATTGTGGATTTTGCAAAGCGCCACCGGACTCTGGATGATGAAGGATACGCTTATCTGTGCGAAAAACTCGATATGGATTCTTTCATCGACTGGATCATCATGGAAGGTCTGTGCGGGAATTTTGACCTCTGCCGCAATGTTATCTTTTTCCGCTCTTCCGCAGAAGACGGGAAATGGCACACAGCCTTTTATGATGTGGACAACGCATTCAAAACCCCGTTCCAGGGTATTCTCGGTATGACAACTTTCCGCTCGGAAGAAACCGCTTATATCGTGAAATCTCTGCTGACAAACAGACAGTTTCTTGAACGTTTCCTTACGCGCTATGCAGAGGTTTACGACACAGAACTGTCCACGAGCGCTATTCTCTCCACGATGGAACGGTACAAAACTCTCCTCACGCCGGAGATCAAGCGGGACCGTAATGCCTGGGGCTTCAATGAACGCGACTGGGTTCTGCGAGTCAGCAAAGAGGAAAATAACGTCTCCTCATGGGATTGGGCCAACCGGGCGGTCAAAGCCTTTTTCACCTATACATTCACCCCCGCAGAGTATGTTCAGGAATACTTCCCTGCGCTTGGAAACTGGGATCCTTCCGCCGGAATAAGTCCAACAGAACCTGTGGATCCGGATGAAGACGGTATGCAGGATCCGAATGAAAGCGGTACAGCAGACCCGAACCAAGGCAGCACACCCGATCCGGATGGGGGCGGTACGCCCGAACCAAGCGAGAGCGGTACACCCGATCCGAATGAGGGCGGCGCACCCGATGTGGATGAAGGCGGAGCCTTGAACACGGATAATACGAGTATACAGTCCCAGGACGACATGAACGATGCATAAGAAAAAGAAGAAAAAACAACCTCGCTTTCTCCTTCCTCTGCTGATCGCACTGCTCATCATCGCATGCGGCGCTGCAGTCCTTCTGATCATGAACAGGCCATCTCCGGTATCATTCCCTGCTGCTTCTGCTCCTGCAGAAACAGCAGCTTCTTCAGGGACGATCCTGCAGGTCGATAATGAGCCTGCCGTGACTGCGTATCCGGATCTTGATGCCGGTGCGCTGCTGATCAATGAGGTTATGGGGAAAAACAAAGCTACCCTTCGTTCCGCCGACGGAGCTTTCTATGACTGGGTAGAACTGAAAAACACTTCAGACCACACTGTCTCTCTGGAGGGCTGGCGCCTCTCGGACAAGGGCATGCGGGACGGGTTCATTTTCCCTGACATATCTCTCCCGTCCGATGGATATCTGCTGGTTTTTGCCTCCGGAACAGAACAGACTGCCGGAGAAGAACTGCATGCGGGTTTTTCCCTTTCAGCCGGAGAAACGCTGACGCTCTCAACTGCGGCAGGAAACCTCTCTTCCCAGTTCGTCTGCCCGGACAGCAAGGCGGATATCTCCTACGCACTGAGCAAAAACGGCAGTTTTTCGGAGTGCCGTTACCCAACGCCCGGTCTTGACAACACGATCAGCAGCTATCTTTCCCTTCAGGATATCTCTTCTGCTGCAGGTCCGCTTGTGATCAATGAGGTTTCCACATCCAACCGCACGCTTCTGTACAGCAGAGAGCGTGATGAGTATCCCGACTGGATCGAACTCAGGAACATTTCCTCCGCCCCGGTAGAACTTTCGCACTATTTTCTTTCGGACCGTTTTGATGAACTGCAGCAGTTTCGGCTCCCGAGCGGAACACTGGCACCTGGTGCGATGATCCTCGTTCTGGGTTTCGAACAGGGTGCAACTTCATACAGCGGCAATGCAATCGTTTCCTCCTTCCGCCTTGACGGTGAAAATGACCGCCTGTTTATCAGCGACGGTACTGTCCTCAGTGACTACGCATCGATCAAGGACATCCCCAACGGAGGCTCTTTCGGACGGATGCAGGGGGAAAACGGTTTCTTCTATTTCACAGAGCCCACCCCCGGATCTGAGAATGAAAACGGGTTACGTTATATCTGCTCGAGGCCGGAACCCGACGTCCCCGATGGTCTCTATGAAGGTGTCGACTCTCTCACGATCTCTCTTTCAGGAGAAGGCGACATCTACTACACGACTGATGGTTCTCTTCCAACACATGAGAGCACTCGATACAGCGGACCGCTCACGATCGAATCCACCTGTGTGATCCGTGCCATCTGTTCAGACAGCATCGGGATCGACAGCCGCCCTCTGACAGCCAGTTACTTTCTGAATGAGGGTCACACACTTCCCGTCCTCAGCGTGGTCGCTGATGACGCAAAAGAACTGGAACGTATTTACCGACAGGGCATAAAAGGTCTTGAACTGTCCGGTGCTATCGAGTTCTTCGAAGAAAACGGGTCCTTCTCGATCGACTGCGGTGTGAAGATGGCCGGCCGGGCAAGTCTCGGGCGACCCAAGAAAAATCTCTCCTTCCGTTTCCGCGGCGCTTACGGGGAAAGCCGCCTGGACTATGATCTGTTTGACGGAGGCATTTCCTCCTTTTCCGCTCTTACTCTGCGATCCGGTCACGACAGCGACAAAGGCGTAATCCGGAACGAGATCTCCGAGGATCTTTGTCTTGCCAGCACCGATATCGTGGCAGCCCAGCGAAGCAAATGGGTGGTAATGTACATGAACGGACAGTACTGCGGTGTCTATGCGCTGAAGGATAAGATCAACCGTCAGTTTATTGCCGATCTCGAAGGGATCCCCAAGGAGACTGTTGAGATTGAAGAAGACCCCACGATCCTGAGCACAGAGTTCTACAAAACCGTGATCTTCTACTGCGTCAGCAACGATATGACCGTTCCCGCCAATTACGAGCACCTTTGCTCGCTGCTTGACATTGAGAGTTTTATCGACTGGATCATCGTGGAGCAGTATACGGGCAATTTTGATATCCTTTACGGAAACACATCGTTTTACCGTTCCCCCGAACTGGACGGTAACCGCTGGAAGGCCATCTTTTTTGATCTCGATGCAGCTTTCCGCTATGATTATTATAATTTCCGGAATTTCTTCAACATCGACTTCGCATTGAATTACTATGCCCAGATGCTCCAAAAACTTCTGGCAAATGATGAATTCCGCGACCGCTATGTTACCCGGGTGGCGGAGATGCTGGACGGTCCTCTGTCCAATGAAGCGGTTGTACGGCGAATGGAAGACATGTATGCTTTGATCGACGAAGAAATGAAACGGGACTGTGTTCGCTGGGAGATCAGTTATCCGAACTATCTGAAATGCAGAGATGAACTGATAAATATGATCACTTCCAGTGATTATGAAAAACACAGCATGGAAACTGTCGCTCAGTGGACTTCACTGACTGACGAAGAAAGGATAGCCTATTTCGGCAGATGACCGCATGAAGAACAGGAACGGGCTTCGGCCCGTATGGCAGATCATACTCATCGACCTCTTTCTCGCCCTTTTGATTCTGGGCGGATGGTGGTTCAGCAAGAAAGCAGGTATCGAGATCGCTGCGCGGCGTTTTGAGAAAACACTTTCCTCCACTACTCCTTCAGTTATGGAGACAACTCCTCCCCTGCCGGTCACTTCGCAGGAACCGGCTGCACAGCTTCCGGTACAGTCCGTGGAAATTCCTCCGGTAACAGATGTCCTTGAACCGGAGATCCCTGATCTGCGGACGGAACTGCAAAAGAAGTTCGAAGATCACTTCACCGACACAATCGTTCTCACCGAAAACTCTTACTCGAGTCCGAATATCAGTATCACACTCTCGAGCGGCACACTTGGGGAAGGGAATGATCAATCCGTCTATTACGTTGCAGATATCTATCTGGGAAGCATCGACTGCTTTCAGTCCTATTTCGCGCACGGGCTCGCTTACCCGAGCCGTACTGCGCTCATGCCTCAGATGATGGAAGAGACCGGTGCGCTTCTGGCGATCAACGGAGACTACTGCGGACTCAATTTTGGCGGGATCATCCTGCGAAATGGCGTGAGCATCAGCAGTGCGGCCAATGGAAGCGACATCTGTATTCTTTTCGCAGACGGATCTTTGCAGTGCATGAATTCCCGCGAATATCACGCTGAGGACTATGAAGAAGGATCTATCCGGCATATCTGGTGTTTCGGTCCCGCCATGATGGACGGAAGCGGAAACGTACTCCCTGAATCGGAAATGAACCTGCCAAGCTACATTGCCGGTTATAATCCCCGTACGGGAATCGGCTACTATGAGCCTGGTCATTATTGCTTCGTCGTTGCTGACGGACGGAACCCCGGCTATTCCAAAGGGATCTATATGAGCGAATTTGCAGGGATCTTCGCTTCGCTCGGATGTGTGCAGGCCTTCAATCTGGATGGAGGCGGTTCCACCTCCATGATGTTCGGTCCGGATTTTGTAAACAGGCCTTCCACTTCCGGGCAGCGCGACATGCCCGACATCATACTCATAAAGGAAATTGACGCACTTCCTGCCGACTCCCATTCATAGGAGGCTCTCATGAATCGATTTATGTTCAATGTTGTGCGCTACTGTCCGCATCTTACACTGGCGTTCGCTGCCGCCACCCTGGTGCTTGTGATTCTGAATTACTTCAATCCGCTTCTTGGATTCCTGAGTACTACTTATTCCAAAGTCATTCTCATTCTATTCTGCATCTGCGCTCTTTTCTCATCACTCGGTGCAATTGTGCTTTACCGGGACATCATGGGTCGCAGCAGAAAGAATAAAACCCGCTGACCTGGAGGTAATCCGTATGCCGATGAAAAGATTTCTTCCGGGCATCCTTCTCTGCCTGCTTCTCTTTCTGACCGCCTGCGGAAAAACCGCGGCACCCTCAGAGCAGACAAACACTCCCCTCCCCGTCATAGAGTCACCTGCACCAACACCGATGGTCGTCCCACCCACACCAGAGCCTGTAATCGTCACCCTGCATCGTTCTGACGGAACTGCACTGGAGCTGCCTGAGGAAGCGTCAGAGGTCTCTCTGGACGATACAGCCCTTTTTGACGGGCTGATTTCTGCCTCTGTCATACTGAAGGATATCCGTCAGATCACGCTGGCAGACGGGCTTGGTTTTACCTCTGAAGATGTCAACGCACTGCAGACTGCCTACCCTGAAGCGGATATTCTCTATCATGTCATCATAAATGGACGTGAGATCGACAGAAGCTTTACTGTGCTGGATCTGAGTGATCTCACATCTCCATATGCGGCAGATGCGGCCCGTGAACTGAAAAAGCTTCCCGTGCTTGAACGCGTTACCTTCACATCACTCGGCTCTTTCACTCAGGATCCCGAAAGGATCGCCGAATCGAAGAGCGGCATGGTTTTTCCGAATGTTCTGACGCCGGACGATATATATCTTCTCAAGTCCGCGCGGCCTGACGTCGTATTCGACTGCCCGTTCCTGCTGTATGGGAAAAAGGTATCCACTGCTGATGAACGACTTGAATATGTGGAAACGAACATTTCCGATGAGGGTGTTGATTCCGTCCTTCGTCTGATCCTTCCCGCCATGGGTGAACTGAAATATCTCAAACTGGATAAATGTGAGGTATCCAGTCCTGTCATGGCCCGACTGCGCGAAGATTATCCCGACATCAAGATCGTCTGGCGTGTCTATTTCAGCAGTTACGGAGAAACCGCTGACGGCACCATGGCGGTTTACAACTGCCTGACTGATACGGAAAAAATCTGGGCTACCGGCTGTGTAACAGATAATTTTGCCAAAGAGCTGCAGTACTGTACCGACGTAAAATATCTGGACCTCGGCCACAACTGCATCACCAACATCGAATTCTGCCGTTACATGCCTAAGCTGGAGGTCGCCGTGCTGTCTGTCAGCTGGGTAGAAAGTCTTGAACCGCTGGCCTTCTGTCCGAACCTGGAATATCTGGAGTGTTTCTCTTCTCATGTCACGGACATCTCTCCCCTGGCTGCCTGCACAAACCTGCGCTACTTGAATATCAGCAATCTTCCTTCCGTAAAGGATATCACACCGCTCTATGGTCTGGACCTGACCCGTTTTTACTGCACCATGAGCCACATCCCGGCTGATCAGCAGGCCGAATATCAGGCCAGGCACCCGGAGTGCGACTGTGAGTTCGGCTGGGTGGATCCCTCCAAAGGCTACTGGCGTTTTCTGGACGGGAATTACATGAATACCGACCCTTCCAACCGAAATGAGCGATATGCTCTGCTTTTCGAGCAATTTGGATACGATTCTACAGCAAACCAGTCGAAATAACGATAAGACAGCGCCGAATATTTCAATCGGCGCTGTCTTTTTTCCTCTGAGGGAAAAAAGAAAAATCCCCGCAGCCGGATACGGCTGCGGGGATTTAAAACTGATGATTCGTTCAGAGATTGCCGCTTATTCGTACATGGCCTTGAGCTTCATAAGATGCTCATAGCGATCCTTGGCATTCTCCTCGTTGCGGGCAAAGAGGGTCTCCGCTCTCTCGGGGAACTCACGGGTCAGACGGCTGTAACGGGCTTCATTCATAAGGAACTCGCGGTAACCGCCGGCAGGCTCCTTGCTGTCAAGCGAGAATGGCTTCTCTGCTGCAGGATTGAAGCGGAAGAGGTTCCAGTAACCGCACTTGACGGCTTTGTCCATTTCTTTCTGGCAATTCTCCATGCCACCCTTGATGCTGTGCATCTCGCAGGGAGCATACGCAATGATCAGGGACGGCCCCTTATAGGCTTCCGCCTCAGCGATTGCCTTGAGGGTCTGCACCTTGTTGGCGCCCATTGCGATCTGGGCAACATAGACATACCCATAGGTCATAGCCATCTCAGCGAGAGACTTGGACTTGATCTCTTTGCCGGCTGCAGCAAACTGTGCGACCTGACCGATGTTGGAGGCCTTGGATGCCTGTCCGCCGGTATTGGAATAGACTTCTGTGTTGAACACGAAGACATTGACATCTTCACCGGATGCGAGCACATGATCCACACCGCCGTAGCCGATATCGTAAGCCCATCCGTCACCGCCGAAGATCCAGCAGGACTTTTTATTCAGATAATCTTTCTTGGCAAGGATCTCTGCGCCGATCTGGCAAGCCGGGCACGGGCAGTACTTCTCACCATTTGCTTTCGCAGCCTTGATTCCTTCGAGTCTCTCCGGAAGACTGTCGCCAAAGATTTCCTTCGCACGGTCTGATTCGAAGAAGCTGAGCGTATCATCGATGCTGTTGACATTCTCTTCCAGTGCCTCGATGAGTGCCTTGGCGGCTGCCTGATTGGCGTTGCCGTCTTCATAGGTGTCAAGCCACGCCTGGGCGGCATCCTTGACATTCTGGCAGGAGTTCGCAGCAATGAGTTCCTCGACTTTGGCTTTCAGATCATCACGAATCTTCTTCTGGCCGAGATACATTCCGAGGCCGTGCTCCGCATTATCTTCAAAGAGGGAGTTGGCCCATGCAGGTCCTTTTCCTTCCTTGTTGACTGTGTACGGAGAAGTCGCAGCAGGACCGCCCCAGATTGAGGAGCATCCGGTCGCGTTGGAAATGAGCATATGATCGCCGAAGAGCTGGGTCACAAGACGAGCGTAGCTGGTCTCAGCGCAGCCTGCGCAGGATCCGGAGAACTCCAGATACGGCTGAGCGAACTGGCTGAACTTCACGTTATCGGAAACAACCATGTCCTTCTTCTCAGACACGGAGGAGACCATATAGTCGAAGACTTCCTGCTGCTCGGTCTGGCTCTCCAGCGGGGCCATTTCGATCGCACCGACGTTGCACTGGCCGATGCAGACACCGCAACCCATGCAGTCGAGCGGGGAAACAGCCATTGTGAACTTATATTCACCCTTGCCCTTGCCGGCTTTGATATCGGCAAGCTTGGTCTGTGCGGGAGCAGCCGCAGCCTCTGCCTCGGTGAGCGCGAAGGGACGGATCGTTGCATGCGGGCAGACGAAGGCACACTGGTTGCACTGGATGCACTTCTCCGCATCCCATTTCGGAACAGAAACAGCGATACCACGTTTCTCATAAGCAGCAGCGCCCAGTTCAAAGGTGCCGTCCGCATGATCGACGAACTTGGAAACAGGCAGAGAATCGCCGTCCATCTTGTCGACCGGATCAAGGATCTCACTGACCATCTTGACGGTTTTTGCACGGCCGGTCTTCTTCACATCGGCAACTTTGTCAACCGCATCTTTCCAGGACTCGGGAACTTCGACCTTGACATAAGCCGTGGCACCGGCGTCAATGGCCTTGTAGTTCATATCAACCACATCCTGGCCTTTCTTCAGGTAGGAGTGGAGCGCAGCATCCTTCATGTACTGGATCGCCTCTGCTTCGGGAAGGACCTTGGCAAGAGAGAAGAAAGCAGACTGGAGAATGGTGTTGGTGCGCTTGCCCATACCGATCTCTTTGGCAAGATCGATGGCATTGATCATGTAGAGCTGGATATTGTTATTGGCAATGTAACGCTTGGAAGCGGCATCAAGATGATGCTCGAGTTCCTCAAGACTCCACTGGCAGTTGATGAGGAGGATACCACCGGGACGTACATCGCGAGCAATCGGGAATCCCTTGGTGATATAAGACGGAACATGGCAGGCAACGAAGTCAGCCTGGTTGATGTAATAGGGGCTCTTGATCGGTTTGTCACCAAAGCGCAGATGGCTGATGGTCACGCCGCCGGTCTTCTTGGAGTCATACTGGAAGTAGGACTGAATGTATTTGTCGGTATGATCGCCAATGATCTTGGTGGAGTTTTTGTTGGCACCGACAGTTCCGTCGCCGCCGAGTCCCCAGAATTTGCACTCGATGGTACCCGCGGGAGCAGTGCTGGGGGCGGGAGCTTCCTCAAGAGACATATGGGTGACATCGTCCACGATACCTACGGTGAACTGACGCTTCATTTCATCCTTCTTCAGTTCGTTGTAGACAGCGAAGACAGAGGCAGGAGGCGTATCCTTGGAACCGAGACCGTAACGGCCGCCGATAACCTGAATATCATTCTTTCCGGCATTGGCAAGCGCTGTGACAACGTCGAGATAGAGCGGTTCGCCCTGTGCGCCGGGTTCCTTGGTGCGGTCAAGAACAGCGATCTTTTTCGCTGTTGCAGGGATAGCTTCGATAAGCTTGTCCGCACGGAACGGACGGTAAAGGCGGACTTTTACGAGACCGACCTTCTCACCCTGTGCAGTGAGGTAGTCAATCACTTCTTCCGCGACATCGCATATAGAACCCATTGCGATGATCACGCGGTCGGCATCGGGAGCTCCATAGTAGTTGAAGAGCTTATAGTCGGTGCCGAGTTTTTCGTTGATCTTCCCCATGTACTCTTCCACGATTTCAGGAATCGCTTCATAATACTTGTTGGAAGCTTCACGGTTCTGGAAGAAGATATCACCGTTCTCGTGAGAACCGCGCATGACCGGATGTTCGGAACTGAGCGCACGGTCACGGAATGCCTGAACGGCATCCATATCGACCATATCTGCAAGATCTTTGTAATCCCACTCTTCGACTTTCTGGATCTCGTGAGAGGTGCGGAAGCCATCAAAGAAGTTCAGGAACGGCACACGGCCCTTGATGGCTGCAAGGTGAGCAACCGGGGAGAGGTCCATGATCTCCTGCACGTTGGTTTCACACAGCATGGCAAAACCGGTCTGACGGCAGGCCATGACGTCGCTGTGATCACCGAAGATGCTCAGTGTATGGCTGGCAAGAGCACGGGCAGAAACATGGAAAACAGCGGGGAGAAGTTCGCCGGCCATCTTGTACATGTTCGGAATCATCAGGAGAAGGCCCTGAGAAGCGGTGTACGTGGTGGTAAGGGCACCTGCATTCAGGGAGCCGTGAACAGCACCGGCTGCACCGGATTCCGCCTGCATCTCCTGAACCTTGACCCTTGATCCGAAAATGTTTTTCCGTCCGTTCGCAGACCACTGGTCGACATAGTCGGCCATCGGGCTGGACGGAGTGATCGGATAGATTGCGGCTACTTCAGTAAATGCGTAGGATACATGGGCGGCAGCAGTGTTGCCGTCCATCGACTTGAAGTGTCTCTGCATGTCTATAAATCATCTCCATTTTAAAATTTTAACAAGCGAACTTGCCATAATCTGACTTAAATAGTCTATCATCAAAAGGGTGAAAAGTAAACCCAAAATAACCCTGCTTTTTCCGAAAAAAACTGTACAAAAACCTTGAACTCCGCAGTCCGGTGATCGTGTTCATTTGTGATTATTCACATTTCTAATGTGTTATACTGTTTTTTCGGTTTTTTCCCTTGTGATTTTCAACGTCATGGTTTATAATTTCATGGCCGTTTATATCTGAAACCGTCGGACCGTAAGATGGTCCGTCCCTCTTTTCGGGAAGGAAAAAGAACTATGTTGAATATCAACCGTAAATCCGGAAAAATCAGTATCGACAGTGAGGTTTTCACCTATTTTGCCGGGGAAGCTGCAACCAGCTGCTTCGGGGTTAAAGGAATGGTCGCCTGCAGCAAGGAAGGCGGTCCCTGGCAGATCCTCAAACGGGAGACCATGTCCAAAGGCGTTCTTGTGAACTATGATGATGAGAACGACTCTATTTCCCTTGAGCTTCATATCGGTGTTGACCGTGGTGTGAATATGGCCGCTGTTTCCGACAGCATCATCAAAGAGGTAAAGTACAAACTGGAATCTGCCACCGGCGTTCCCGTAAAATGTGTGGACGTATTCATCGACACCATCATAGGCTGATTCCCGCTCCTGATTCTTGCCTTTCGGAGGTACTGTTTTGACAAATTACATTGATGCAGATGCATTTAAAAATATGATCCTGTGTGCCAATGCAGCACTACAGAGCAACATACAGCAGATCAATGAACTCAATGTTTTCCCTGTTCCGGATGGAGATACGGGCACCAATATGGGTCTGACCCTTTCCAATGCTGTGACAGAGCTGAACAAACGGGACTTTTCTTCGCTGGATGCGACTGCTGACTGTGTTGCTTCCGCACTTCTGCGCGGTGCGCGCGGCAACTCGGGTGTTATTCTTTCCCTTCTGTTCCGCGGAATCTCAAAGCGGCTCAAGGGCATGGACTCCGCCGGAGCTGTTGAATTCGCAGGAGCTATGTGTGACGGGGTAGATGCTGCCTACAAAGCCGTAATGAAGCCGGCTGAAGGCACAATCCTGACAGTCTCCAGGCTGGCTTCCGCCGCTGCCAAGAAGGCGGCCGACGTCGGTGCTGACGTCGACAGTATGCTTGAATGCGCCGTTGTAGCTGCAGAAGAAGCTCTTGCCGATACGGTCAATCAGAATCCTGTTTTGAAAAAAGCCGGTGTGATCGATGCCGGCGGCAAGGGTTATCTTGTGATCCTGACCGCAATGCTGCAGTCTTTCCGCGGGCAGTTTGAGCTTTCCGATACCCCGGCAGTGCCTGTGCAGGAGGAGAGCGTATTCAGCGGACTCACGGAAGAGGAAATCACCTTTGCTTTTGACACAGTGTTTATCGTACGCAAACAGGAAGGGACAAGCATCGCTCCATATCGTGCCTGGCTCGATACCATCGGCGACAGTATTGTTATCGGAGAGGACGACGAGGCTTTCAAAGTTCATGTCCATACGAATATTCCCGGCGAGGCACTGACGGAAGCGCAGAAATACGGAACTCTGGAACTGGCCAAAATTGAAAACATGCGCACGCAGGCATCTGATCTCGCTGCCGGACGGAAAGCTCAGACTACCGATGATCTTGATGCAGTTGAGAAGGATCTGGAGGACTCTTCGCAACCGGAAGAACCGGAAAAAGAATTCGGAGTCGTCTCGGTTTGTGCCGGTGAGGGAATGGCGGATGTTTTCCGTCAGCTTGGATGCGACCGGATCGTCACAGGCGGCCAGACCATGAACCCCTCTACAGAGGACATTCTCCGGGAAGTCAACCGCACCAATGCTTCTACGGTCTTTATCCTGCCCAACAACAAAAACATCATCATGGCTGCTGAACAGTGCATCCCGCTCAGCTCAAAAAAAGTCATTGTAATCCCTTCCAAAACCGTTCCTCAGGGTATTACCGCCATGCTGAATTTCATGCCAGATTCAACGGCTGAGGAGATCACAGCCGCCATGACAGACAGTCTTGCCTCTGTCCACACTGCCATGGTCACCTATGCGGCCCGTGATTCCGAGTTTGACGGGCATACGATTCATGCCGGCGAATACCTTTCCCTTCTTGATGGTGCCCTTGTTGGCAGTTATACAGGTCTTTCCAATCTTTTCAAGGAACTCTCCTGGGCTATCGATGATCTGAAGCCGGAATTCATCACGATGTATTACGGCGAAGACGTTAATGAGCAAGACGCTTCTTCTATTTCCAGTATTCTAACGGGGAACTTCCCGGATGCTGAAATCACAGTCATCAACGGCGGTCAGCCTGTTTATTTCTATATGATCAGCATCGAATAAAAAAACCTTTCTGATAAAAAGCGTGTGCTGCGGTTTTCCGCAGCACACGCTTTTTCTTTCATATCAGTCGTGCGATCCGTGTTCGGAAGGCGCTTGAAGTTATATCTTTCAGGTCCAGGATATCAATCTTCAGCTCCATGGCTCTCCGTCTCGTGATGGCTGCCGTACTTCTGGTGGTTACCAACACTGCTTTAGCCATTTCTCCCCCGAAACGGTCACGAAGGATGCTCAGTTCGTTGAGTGCCTCTGTCTTTACTTCGCTTGTTTTGCAGCTGATGAAAACGGGAATGACTCCTCGCGTAGCAACCACATCGATCTCATTTGTTACTCCGACCCGACCTTCTTCCCCTTCCCAGTCCACGACCGCACTGGTCATTACATCATCAAAAACTCCTGTTTCCAGGCAAGTCTTATATACATACAGTTCCAATACACTTCCGACATCCCGCATCCACATTCGGATCTGCGGATCGGCAAATGTGAATCCGACTTTTTCTCCATCTTTTATTATCAGGTCCTTGAGAAACCCGATCTTTTCAAAATCCTCCAGAAGACTGACCGGTGCCTGAATCCGGCTTCCCCGTTCGCCTTTCTGGTCAAAACTTCCTTCCACTCGCAGGGGGATCACATTCTCTGCAGGCGGGCGTGAAATCTGCTGGAGATAGTCCACCCCCTTCACCCACTCTCGCCTGTGTTTCAGGTAAATACGGAAAAACGGTTCAATACAGTCCATATAGTCCGCTAAAATCGAATTGTCCACCCGTCCCTGATGAAGCGCACCACCCGCCATCAGGATGAAATCTTCCACATCATACTGAACCGTACATGCAAGACCTTCGGCAAACGATGCATTATGAATACTGTAAAATCGGTTTTTTCTGCGGCTGTATGTAAACACCGGTACCGTCCGGTTTTCCGCACACAGCTCCCCGGCAGCAAATAACGCATCGTCCGTCCCTCCTGTGATGTCAAGAACACAGTCCGGATACTCTTCCGTAATGCTCCGGAGCGTCTGAAGAATCTCAGCGGCATTATAGAGCCCAACTCTTCGAAAAATCAATTCCGTAGCGATTCCCCGATGATCAAGGTAAGCCCGCATTTTTCGTTTCAACGTCCGGTTTTCCGCCGCTTCGCGTGAACAGACAAAAATCGTCCTCTCAGGACGAAACATCTCTGTTGCAAGCATGTTTTCCAATGGACGCTCATCAAACAGTTCAATCAGTGTTCTCATTTCCCGCTCCTGCCTATGTTTTCTCCCCGATCCACGTTTTCTCTGTAGCGAATTCCTCAAATCGGTCAAACTCGAATCCGATCGTATCCTTGCTGTGGCTGTCGCTGGAAAGAAGAATCTTCCCGCCGTTTTCCAGAATATACTCCAGAATCGGATTGCCGGGATATGGAGATGTCCGATATCCGCGGGAGATCGCTCCGGTATTCAGTTCAAACGGCCTCCCCGCAGCAATGAGCCTGTCCGCGGCTTGTTTCCATGCAGAAATGTATCTTGGATCCGCGATGTCCGGTATCGCATCTGTCTCCAGAAATTTCGTAATCAGATCAAAATGGCCGATGATATCCGCACCGGTCTTTTCCAGCACACAGGAGACCGTCCGGTAGTATTCCTCCGCCAGTGCACACAAATCACCATCGAAGTAATCAACCGCCGCCTTTTTCAGGATCTCCGCCGATTCATCCACCGGGATAAATTCCCCGCCGGCTTTCAGATAATGCACAGAACCGATCACATAATCGAAGCCTCCCGTATCCTGCGGGGAATAGAAATCCTGTTCTATTCCGCATAGAATCACGATACGGTTTCTGTATTTTTCCTTCAGCGCTCTGATTTCTTTTCTGTATTCCTCCGTACCGCTTTCGGACATACACCAGCTTTCATCAAACGGGGTATGACTGTGGCCGGAGAAACCGATGCATTCCATCCCGCGGTCTATGGCCGCAAGCACCATTTCCTCCGGCGTATTCTTTCCATCGCAGAAGCAGGTATGCATATGCAGGTCTGTTCGGATCATCCGGTCATTTTCTCCTGTTTCACTTTATGGTCAATCACATGCCGTGATGCAAGCTCCCTGCGGATATCATCGATCGAGATGCCCGCTTCAGTCATCAGCACCAGAAGATGATAGGTCAGATCAGCAATCTCATAAACTGTTTCCGCCTTGTCCTGTGCCTTTGCCGCAATGATCACTTCCGTTGTTTCTTCTCCGACCTTCTTCAGGATCTTGTCCAGTCCTTTTTCAAACAGATACGATGTGTAGGATCCCTCTTTTCTCTCTGTCTTCCTGCCTTCAATCAGATCCATCAATCCTTCCAGTGAAAAAGGTTCCTGTGCGTCTCTTTCCCACAACGGATAGGAGAAGCACGACTCAGTTCCGAGATGACATGCCGGGCCGTCCGGTTCGACAAGAAGCAGCAGTGTATCCCGGTCACAATCCGCCGTTATGGAGACAACATGCTGATAGTTCCCGCTCGTCTCGCCCTTGAGCCACAGTTCCCGTCTGGACCGGCTCCAAAAACAGGCAAGACCTTTTTCCATGGTGATCCGCAGGCTTTCTTCATTCATATACGCAAGCATGAGGACTTTATTTGTCGCTGCATCCGCCACAATTGCAGGAATCAACCCTTTTTCATCAAATATCAAATCTGCTATCTCAATCATTGTACCCTCACAGTCTGGCGGGGATCCCATTGGCCGCCATCTTTTTCTTCAGTTCTTCTATCCGGATCTCAGCAAAATGGAAGACCGACGCCGCCAGTCCCGCATCCACCTTCGGCAAAGTCTTGAACAGTGTGATGAAGTCCTCTTCTCTCCCCGCACCTCCCGACGCAATCACCGGCACCTGCACGGCCTGACAGACTGCAGCAAGCATTTCAAGATCAAACCCAGTCCGGACTCCGTCGGTATCGATGGAGTTTACGACCACTTCTCCCGCTCCGTCATCTACACAGCGACGGATCCAGGTAATCGCTTCCATACCCGTGTCTTCTCTCCCGCCTTTGGCAAAAACCCGGAATTCACCGTCCACCCGTTTGATATCTACCGAGAGCACAACACACTGGTCACCATAGCGTTTTGCCGCCTCACCAACCAAAGAGGGATCGCGTATGGCGCCGGAATTCACACTCACCTTATCCGCTCCGCATTTCAGTACCCTGTCAAAATCCTCAAGGCTGCCGATCCCTCCACCGACTGTGAGCGGAATAAAGACATTCTCTGCCGTTTCCCGCAGGATCTCTGTAAACAGGGCACGCCCTTCGGCAGATGCGGTAATATCATAAAAAACCAGCTCGTCCGCACCGCAGTCACTGTAATACTCTGCCAGTCTAACGGGAGATGCCACGTCATTCAAAGCTTTGAAGTTGATTCCTTTGACAACCCTTCCGTCTTTCACATCCAGGCACGGTATGATCCGTTTGGTAATCATCCTGCCGCCTCCAGTGCTTCCGGGAGATTAAGCGCTCCCTCATAGATTGCTTTTCCTATGATAGCCCCGTACAGTCCCATTCCGGCAAGTGCTTTCACATCCTGCAGGGAAGATACCCCTCCGGAAGCAATGATTTTCATGCTGGAAAACCTGGAGAGTTCACTGTAAAGCTGCAGGTTCGACCCCTGAAGAGCTCCGTCCTTCGAGATGTCCGTGCAAAGAATGAAGGCGATACCGTCTTTTTCCAATTCCTTCACAAATGAGAAAGCATCCAGCCCGGAATCCTCCGCCCAGCCGCTGACCGCGACCTGTCCGTTCCTTATATCGACGCCGACAGCAACCCTGTCTCCGAAGCGGGAAACCGCTTCCTTCCGGAACGTCCGGTCTCTGACCGCTGCTGTTCCAAGGATTGCGCGGTCCAGCCCGCTGGAAAACAATCGCTCCAGTGCTTCCATATTTCGAATTCCTCCACCCATCTCACAGAACAGTCCGCTTTTTTCTTTGATCCTGCAGACAGTATCAAAGTTCGGTGATTCACCGGTTCGAGCTCCTTCCAGGTCCACAATGTGCAGATGTGTCGCTCCTGCTTCTGCGAAGCTCATTGCCACAGAGACCGGATCCTCGCTGTATACTGTCATCCGCTGATAATCGCCTTTCAGCAGCCGGACAGCCTTTTTTTCATACAGATCGATCGCAGGAAACAGAATCATGTTCCAACCTCCCCGCAGAACGCTTTCAGGATCTTCAGTCCGACTTCCCCGCTCTTTTCCGGATGAAACTGACATCCGTACACGTTTCCGCTTTCCACTGCTGCCGTCAGATCCGCTCCGTACTCCGTCGTAGCGCTTATATACTTATCTTCCGTGACCGCATGGTAAGAGTGGACAAAATAGACAAATTCCCCTTCCCTGCACCTTTTGAACAGCAGAGATGGTTTTCTCAGGTTCAATGCATTCCACCCCATATGCGGAATCTTGAGCTCTGCCGGAATAATCTCCGATATAGCACAAACCTCTCCCGGGATCAGACCCAGTCCTTTATACTCTCCGTATTCATAACTCTTTTCGAAAAGGAGCTGCATACCGAGACAAATTCCGAGCAAAGGTTTTCCCGCTTCCGCTTCCTCTGCAATCACCCGCCCCAGTCCGCTTTTCTCCAGCTTATCTGCAGCATCTCCAAAAGCACCGACTCCCGGCAGCACGATTTTTTCCGCAGATCGAAGAACGGTTTCGTCTGAAGTGACTGTCACCTCTTCCCCGATTTTCCCGAAAGAACTTCTCAGAGAGAACAGATTACCGACGCCATAGTCTACGATCGCGACCATTCAGAGCACTCCCTTTGTTGAAGGTATCTCCCCGGCAAACAACGGGTCAGACATGACTGCCGTCCGAAGGCTTCTTGCCGCCGACTTGAAAGCTCCCTCAATAATGTGATGCGAGTTTTCTCCCGCCAATGACCGGATATGGAGCGAGCACTCCGCATTGCGAACGAATCCCAGCCAGAATTCCTTGACCAGTTCTGTGTCGAAATCGCCGACCTTCTCGGTCGGAATGATCAACTCATAACCGAGATAAGCCCGCCCTGAAAGGTCGACCGCTGTCAGAATCAATGCTTCATCCATCGGCAGAATACAGCTTCCATAGCGGGTGATCCCGCGCTTTTCTCCAAGCGCTTCTGCGAAAGCCGTTCCCAGCGCAATCCCGATATCCTCCACAGTATGATGGTCATCTACCTCCGTGTCGCCCATACAGGAAAGGACCAAATTGAATCCTGCGTGTTTTGCGAAAAGTGCAAGCATGTGGTCAAGAAATCCGCACCCGCTGTGAATCGTGCAGACGCCTTTTCCGTCCAGCTCCAACTGCAGAGAGATGTCCGTTTCATTCGTTTTTCTGATAATCTCTGCTGTTCTCATACGTTCTCCTCCAGTATCTCCCTTATCGCTTTAGTCAGTATTTCCATGTCTTCTTTTCGGCCGATTGTGATCCGATTGTACTCGCGAATCTCCTCTTTTGAAAAATGCCGGATCAGAATCCCCTTCTCTTTCAGACGAAGATAGAGTTTCTCTCCGCTGATATGCGGATGACGCACAAACAAAAAATTCGACAGCGAATCTGTCATGATAAATCCCAGTTTTTTCAGCTCATCGGCTGTATAACTGCGGATCTCCCGGATTGCAGCACAGTTTCGCGCAGTGTATTCCTCATCCTTCAGTACGCCTATCCCGGCTGCCATAGTGAAACGGTTGATATTATATGGATTTGTCGAATATTTTATCGTCCGGAGATCTTCGATCAGGGACGGATTCCCTGCTGCGAACCCCAATCTGGCTCCAGCCATCGACCGTGATTTGGAAAAGGTCTGAACCACGAGAAGATTCTCATATCCATGGATCAGGGGGATACAGCTTTCCGCCCCGAAATCAACATATGCTTCATCGATAACGATAACACTGTCACGGTTCTGCTTCAGGATCTCTTCGATTTCTCCGCGTTTGAGTGCGATCCCTGTAGGTGCATTCGGATTAGCAAGAAAAACCGTTTTCCCTGTTCGAAAATAATCTTCGATCCGGATCGTAAAATCCTCCCGGAGCGGGATCTCAACATAGGGGACAGAATTGATCTCGGCAAATACCGGATAAAAACCATAGGTTATATTCGGGAAGACGGCCGGTTTCGCGTCACTGCAATAGGCCATAAAAGCAAAGTTCAATGCCTCGTCCGATCCATTCGTAAACAGCATCTCGTTTTCGTTAAGGCCATAGACCGCTGCCGCCGTCCTCACCAGTTCTCCGCACTCAGGATCCGGATACAGCTGCATTCTCCCTGATGCCTCTTCAGCTTCTTTTGCAGCAAACGAAGAAAGCGGGAAAGGCGATTCGTTCGTATTGAGTTTGATATATCGCCTGTCCTGCGGCTGTTCACCGGGCGTATACGGCTCAAGGAACGCATATTTCTCGCTGAAAAACCGGCTCATCTTTTCTCCTCCGATCGTGAAAGCACGCTTCTGGCATGTCCGGTCAAGCCTTCAGCCTCTGCAAAAAGGGCAATCTCATCGGCGACAGCATTAAGCGCCTCTCTCGTATAAAACGTATACTGCGACTTTTTGATGAAATCATCCACCGAAAGCGGGCTCCCGAAACGCGCTGTTCCCCCGGTGGGAAGAGTGTGGTTCGGACCGGCATAATAGTCGCCCAGCGGTTCCGGTGCATTCCGCCCAAGAAAGATCGATCCGGCATTCTTCACCTGATCCAGGAGCACGAACGGATCCTCTACGCACAGGCCAAGATGCTCCGGTGCCAGAATGTTCGCGATATCGACCGCTTCAGTGATGCTTTGGGTCACGATGATTTTTCCGTTTTTTTCCACAGATGCCCTTGCGATTTTTTCTCGCTTCAGAAGCGGCAGCTGCTGTTCAATCTCTGCCTGTACATTCCGAGCCAGTTCTTCTGAATCCGTCAACAGGATTGCACTGGACATGACGTCATGCTCGGCCTGCGCGAGGAGATCTGCCGCGATCTCAGCCGGTTCAGAATTCCTGTCCGCAATGATCAGCACCTCACTGGGGCCGGCTTCCGCATCTATGGAAACTGTTCCGTAGACCTGTTTCTTCGCTGCAGCTACATAGGCATTGCCCGGTCCAACAATCTTATCCACTTTCGGAACCGTCTCCGTCCCGTAAGCCAGAGCCGCGATTGCCTGCGCACCTCCGACTTTGTATATCCTGTCAACCCCGGCGATCTGTGCCGCGGCAAGAATCGATGAAGCAACTCTCCCGTTTTTCTGCGGAGGCGTCACCATGACGAGTTCCGTGCATCCTGCGATTTTTGCAGGTATCGCATCCATCAGTACCGTTGACGGATAAGGTGCTGTACCGCCAGGTACATAGAGACCCACTTTTTCGATAGGGGTGATTCTGACGCCCAGAATAACTCCATCCGGTCTCTCGATCCGGTACCCCTCCCGTTTCTGCGGCAGATGGAACGCGCGAATATTGTCCGCAGCTCTCTGTAAAACCGCAAGAAAGTCCGGGGTGACCTCCTCCAGGGCCATCTGGATTTCTTCCGATCCGACCTCCAGAGATTCCGGAGAAGATCCGTCGAATCTCAAGGTGTATTCCCGGAGCGCCAGATCCCCGTTTTCCTTCACATTCCGAAGAATCTCCGTCACTGCCTCAGCGACATCCTCCACCGGTTTCGGCCGAGCCAGGATTTCTTTTTCCGGATCCCGTCCGCTTTGTAATATCCGCATCATCTCGTCTCTCCAGTCTGCGTGGAAATACTCTCCATAATCTCCCGGATGGTTTCCTGTCGGAAACGGAAGGCCGCTTTGTTGGCGATGAGACGTGCGCTGAGCGGTGCAACTTCGTCAATGATTCTGAGCCGGTTCTCACGCAGAGTTGCTCCTGTCTCCGTAATGTCAACAATCACATCCGAAAGACCAACGATCGGAGCCAGCTCAATGGATCCATTGAGTGGTATCAGCTCAATCTCTCTTCCGATCGAGGCATAATAGCCGCGGGCAATCTCTGTAAATTTCGTCGCGACGCGCAGTGTTTTCTGCAGGTCATCCGAAAAATCCTCCGCAGCTGCAACGATCATTGAACACTTTCCGATTCCCAGATCCAGCAGTTCATATACATCCGGCTCGTACTCCATCAGGATGTCCTTCCCGGCCACCCCGATATCCGCCGCTCCGCGTGCAACATAAATCGCTACGTCCGAGGGTTTGACCCAGAAATACCTGACAGCTGCTTCCGGGTTTTCAAAAACCAGCTTCCGGTTTGTTTCCCGGATCTCCGGGCAGGGATAACCCGCTTTCTCGAACAGAGTGTATACCTTCTCTCCCAGCCTTCCTTTTGGAAGGGCAATATTCAGTATGTCGTTCAATCGGACACCTCGATGCTCTTTTCCGGAAGAGCGATCCGTTCCAGTGCATCCAGATAGACTGCAAAACCGATCGCTTTCGCTTTCTTTCCCATTTTTTCCATCAGCCTGTCATACCGGCCTCCGGAGAGCACACGTTCAGGGACCCCTTCCAGATATCCTTTGAAAACGATCCCGTTGTAATAGTTCCCATCACTCACCAGAGAAAAATCGATCTCCGTCCGGACAGTGCCTCTTCTCTCTTTCAATCTGCTTATCAGGGTTTTCATCTGATTCAGAGTTTCCCCCGCGGCTGTACCCGCACAAAGCTTTTCCAGCTCCGGAAGGACCTTCTCACTCTCTCCGTACAGGGAAAGAAGTTTCTTCAGCCGCTCTGTTTTTTCCGCGGGAACATTCCACGTATCACAAATCGATTTGATCTCATGAAGATTTTTCTCTCCCACACATCGCAGGAGTTTCTGTTTCTCTTCCGGAAGCAGGCCAATCTCATCCAAAAAGCAATGCAGGATGTCCAGATCCGACAGCACCAGTACAGCATTTTTCCCCAGCAGAGCAAGAGTTTCTCCCGCCAGACACAGTACTTCTGCCAGTTCTTTCTCTTCAATGCGGCCGAAACACTCAACTCCCGCCTGCATAATCTCGTGAAAGGTCCCTCCGCGCTCTGATACACGATAAACACTTTCGTTATAGCATAGTTTCCGTACAGAATCGGGGTTATCCCTGCTGTTCTTGATGATGGAAAGGGTGACATCCGGTTTCAAGGCCATCAGCTTACCATTGGTATCTGTGAATACGATCACCTGATCCGAAACGAGAAAGTCTTTGTTTCTGCTGTATAACTCATACTCCTCGAAGCGACGCATCCTGTATCGTTCGTAACCGCAGCTCTGATATAAGGCACGAAGTGTAAATATGATCCTTTCCGTGTTGCTCAGAACGGAATCATCCAATCTCATCTGACTCCTCCCGTCCAAAAAGGCGTGCGATCACCGTCTCGTACCCGCCGGCTCCGTACCGGAGGCATTTGCTGACACGGCTGATCGTCGTACTGCTGATGCCTACCTCCCGGGAGATCTCCTGATAATTCTTCCCTTCTGACAAAAGGCAGGCGGTCTTCAGACGCTGAGCCATATCCTGCAGTTCGGTAATGGTGCAGAGATCCTCAAAAAAGGCAGCACACTCCTCTTCCGTCTGCAGAAGAAGAATGCCATGAAACAGCGTTTCCATCTCATCCGTATGATAATTCCGCATAGTTCTCTCCTTACTCAGCTGTTGCTTTAGCAGTTTAGCACTTTATTTTGATAAAGTCAACATCTTTGATCTGTTTTTTTACACTCATACGGAAGTATCCTATCGGGTCTGTACATAAAGAAGCCAATCGGCTATAATACAAAAAAACTGTATCTTTACCGAGCAGACCGGTCCGAATGAAGAGGCTCTCCATGAAGTATATATTTCTATATTCCGCATTTCTGCTGCTCATGTCTCTGATCACCCTTCTCACTTACGGAATCGATAAACGAAAAGCCCGCACCGGTTCCTGGCGTATCCCGGAATCGCGTCTTCTCCTCCTTGGGTTTTTCGGAGGAGCGGCCGGCGCACTGCTCGCCATGAAAATCTTTCACCACAAGACAAAGCATGCCTATTTCTGGATTCTGAACATATTTGCACTTGCGTTTCAGGTCTTTCTTCTTGTCATTCTCCGTCACTAAAACAGAAGCAGGATGAAGGATCCGGGTCTTTTTTTGAATCCTTCATCCTGTTTCTGTTGTATGCTTTCGGATTATCCGGTCTTCTTGTCACCGGGGAAATCGTCCACACGATCATCTTTGCGGCATTTCGTTTTTTCTTCTCTGTTTTTGACAGTTTTTCATAAGGAATATATTTCTTCATCTTTTTCGCATTTCCTCCGCAGTCATTATTCTTCTGAACTATACCTTTTCACACTTTTTCTGTCAATCTGCGCTTAGCCTCTGTTTTGTTTTGTAAACCCGCCGGTTTTATGATAAAATCCGTTCATACAGAATCTGCTTTTGCTTTATTGGTATCTGAAGGGAGGTTTCCTATGGCTTTTTCCATGAAAGAAATCGACAATGCAGTGGTCACACTGCCTACTCCGGAGAACCCCCGCGGGTTTTCCATCCGCTATGAATCACCAGTCACTCCGCGGGAGAATTTTCGACTGAACCTGCAGCATCAGGGGCTTTGGATGCCATCCGTCCGGGATCGGATCTGGTTCTGCCCCCGGGAGATCCCTGACAATATCGCCAGAGCTTTTATCATCGACGGAGAACGCTATACCGGGCCTGTCGGGGGAACGGACATGTTCGGCATAGACTGGGAATATGTACCCAGTGCGCGCGGATCCATCGTTCGTCCCGGAAATCCTGTTCTCACTGACATCACCTGCTGGCGTGAAGTCATCGTTTTTCCGGATATCGACAGCTGGAATCTGGAAAGCGGCCTCGCCCGCAGTACCCCGTTTCTGAAAAACAGCACCGCTTATGTGAATCTCTGCGTTTTCACCGGTTGGTTTGAGCGGCTGATATCCTTTATGGACTTCGGCCCGGCAGCAGTTGCAATAATGAACCGGAAAACTCGTGATGAAGTACGCGCTTTGTTCGAACGTCTGAGTGACCTCTGGATTGAGCTTGTTGACAAGGTTCATGATGTATACGGCAATCTTGTCGACGGTTTCTGTTTTCATGATGACTGGGGTGCACAGGACGGGCCCTTTTTCAATGCCCGGATCGTCAGCGATCTGCTTGTTCCTCCTATGAAACGAGTCACGGATCACTGTCATGCTCTCGGATACAGCTGTGATCTTCACAGCTGCGGAAAAATCGACCGCCTGATCGGCTGTATCGTTGACGCGGGCTGGGACAGCTGGGATGGAATGCTGATCAACGATTTCCCGTCTGATTACGCACAATACGGTGACCGGCTCATGATCAGTCTTGCACCCGCAAATATTCCGGACGGTTCTGATCCCGAAGCAAGCCGGTCGTCCGCAGAGGAATTTGTCAGAACGTTTTACAGGAAAGATGCTCCTTCCATCTTTTCCGCGAATTATGCCGGGACGACAGATCTGTCCTTTCTTCACGAGATCTATCGCCAGTCCCGCATGATCTGCGAGGGGTGATCGGATGGCCGGAATACGCGAATACATCGACTGGCGCGGAGATATCCGATGGGATGTCTCCCCTTTCAATGAAGTCGACTATTACGTCATCTCCAAAATCGGAAGCCCTGATCTTTCCAAAGCAGTGCCGGAAGATGCGACGTCTGTTTCCGTCAAAGAATGTGTTCACACATATTTTGAGAAGCTGCGCGGCAGCACAAACCTCGGTGTCCTCGCGTCCAAAGACATTATGAAGGTTTTTCGCATTCTTCCGCTGAAAGAACGATACAGCGATCTCGGTCTCTCCGGGTTCCAAAGCGTTTTCAGCGAATCTGCAGTAGAGCAGTTTTCTGCGTTAACCGTTCTTCTGCCTGATGGAACCTGCTTTATCTCCTTCCGCGGAACAGATGATACACTGGTAGCCTGGAAGGAGGATCTGAAAATGGGCGTTCATGACGTCGTCCCGGCACAGGAAGATGCAAGGGCCTATCTTGAATGGGCTGCCTCCGTCTACGATGGGCCTCTTCTTGTCGGCGGTCACTCGAAAGGCGGGAATCTGGCCGTATACGCCGCAGCCACCGTTTCCCCGGAAATTCAGGGAAGGATCCGTTCCGTATACAGTTTTGACGGTCCCGGATTCCGATCGGACTTTTTTGCTACGGAAGGATATCTTCGCATAGAGGGAAGAATACACGAGATCGTTCCGGAAACAGCGATCGTAGGTACTCTTCTGCTGAAAGGGAAACCATACGAGGTCGTTAAGTGCCGCTATTCGGGAATCCCTTCCCATGACGGCTATAAGTGGGAAACAACTCCGCTTGGATTTCTCCATGTCCCTTCGCTGACTGATACAAGCATCGCATTGGATGAAGCAATGGATAAACTCTTTTTTGAGATGAGTCCGGACGAAATCAGTTCTTTCATTGAAGAACTATTCTCCGTGCTTTCCGACAGCGGAGCTAAAACCATAACAGATCTTGCAGACAGAACACTGCTCGGCAACCTTCTCCTAACCAGAAAGCTGATCAAGGGCAGACAAATCCGTGAACTGGGCAGCCGGATCATCGAAAACACTGTCCGCTGCCTTATCCGCAAATAACACGCTATGAAAAACCTGTTCCAACAATTATCCGGCATGCCTTTTCCCAAAAAGGTTCTTCACCTGTGGATGTATTACAAACCGGCGATTTTTGCTGCGCTGGCTCTTTTCCTTCTGCTCGTTTTCGGCCTGATCCGTCTTGTCCGTCCTCCGAAGCAGACCGTACTGGAGATCACCGCTGTCAATGCGAATCCGGTTGCTGTAGACCTTTCCGCCTTTGATAGTTTTCTGACCGATGCAGGATATGATCCTGCCCGGGAAGTTATCAAGGTAGATACTTCCTTCCGAATCAGCCGGTCCGAAGTATCCGAGATCAATGACAGTTCTTATCAGATACTGATTGCCCGTCTGCTGGCCCGGGATGTGTACCTGTGTCTTCTGGATCGTCAGATGTTCAGCGCTCTTGACGGGCAAAACGCCTTTCAGGATCTTTCTGAACCGATCGCCCGCTCATTGGATCCGACTGAAGCCCCGTTGTTTATCCATTCGACAGACAGTTCAGGCCGTGACATTATTTCGGGAATCATTCTGAAGGATTCCCTTCTCCACAGAATGGGTCTTTATACAGGAGATGTGATTGCGACGATCCCTGCATTCAGTCCGGATGATGAACTGGCCTGGCAGATGATCGTTTTTCTCCTGCAGTCTCAGATTGAATGATTCTCTTCCATATCTTCAGATCCAGAAACAAAAACCCCCTCCGATGATACGGAGGGGATTTTTATGCACGATCATTCCGAATCAGAAAAGTCCGCTGATACGGCCATTTTCATCGACATCGATCTTTTCTGCCGCCGGAACCTTTGGAAGCCCCGGCATCGTCATGATATCACCTGTCAGGACAACAACGAATCCGGCACCTGCAGAAATCCTTACGTTCTTTACACTGACTGTAAAGTTTTCAGGAGCACCGAGTTTGAGCGGATCATCCGAAAAGCTGTACTGCGTTTTGGCAATACATACCGGGCAGCTTCCGAAGCCCAGCTCCTCCAGCTTTGCGATCTGCTTCTCTGCCGCAGGCGCGATCGAAACAGCGCTGCCGCCGTAGATCTTTGTCACAACCGCTTCGATCTTCTCCCGGATACTCAGATCATCCTCATAGGAGAAGCGGAAATCTCCCTTCTCCTCTTCACAGAGGCGTACCACTTCCCGCGCTAGTGCTTCTCCGCCTTTTCCTCCTTCTGCCCAAACTGTAGAGAGTACAGTATTCACGCCAAGTGCACGGCACTTTTCGATGATGAACTCGATCTCGCGGTCGGTATCCGTCGGGAAGCGATTCACAGCCACTACACAGGGAAGCCCGTATACGTTCCGGATATTGGCCACATGGCGCAGCAGGTTCGGGATCCCCTTTTCAAGCGCACCCAGGTTTTCCGCGGACAATTCTTTCTTGTTCATGCCCCCGTGCATCTTCAGTGCACGGACTGTGGCAACGATGACCACTGCATCAGGTACGAGTCCCGCCATACGGCATTTGATGTCAAGGAACTTCTCTGCCCCAAGATCCGCACCGAAACCGGCTTCTGTCACAGTATAATCACCCAGCTTCAGCGCCATTTTTGTTGCTGTGACAGAATTGCAGCCATGCGCGATATTGGCAAAGGGACCACCATGTACAAAAGCGG
Source organism: Oscillospiraceae bacterium (assembly GCA_017632775.1). Classification (GTDB taxonomy): domain Bacteria; phylum Bacillota; class Clostridia; order Oscillospirales; family Oscillospiraceae; genus Limivicinus. Next base: position 28,906 of record JAGBQR010000017.1, read on the forward strand.
GCGTGCCTTCCAGTGTCTGTACGAGATTGGGCTTCAGCGCATCTTTCAGAAGAGCCGTCATGGCTCCCTGCGCTTTCAGGTCTCCGGCGGTGACCGGTCTGTCGTCGAATGTGTACCCAACGATGATCCTGGCAAGGCGCTCTTTCAAATCCGTAATAGAGGTCGCCAGACAGAGAATCGCCATTATCTCGCTTGCCACTGTGATGTCGTATCCGTCCTCCCGGGGCACACCGTTCACTCTTCCCCCAAGACCATCCACAATGTTTCTCAGCTGCCGGTCATTCATGTCCACGCATCGTTTCCAGGTAATCTTCCGCGTGTCGATACCGAGGCTGTTTCCCTGATGGATATGATTATCCAGCATGGCGGCCAGAAGGTTGTTCGCTGCACCGATAGCATGGAAATCTCCGGTGAAATGCAGATTGATATCCTCCATCGGGACCACCTGCGCATATCCGCCGCCTGCAGCACCGCCCTTGATGCCGAAAACAGGTCCGAGAGAGGGCTCGCGCAGCGCTACGATCACATTTTTCCCGATGCGTTTCAGTCCGTCTGCCAGTCCGATCGTTGTGGTGGTCTTTCCTTCGCCGGCGGGTGTCGGAGTGATCGCTGTGACCAGCACCAGTTTCCCGTTTTTCCGATCGGTTTCCTTCAGAAGGGAAAGATCAATCTTTGCTTTTGTTCTTCCGTATTGCTCAACGTATTTCTCATCGATCCCCGCGATCCCGGCAATTTCGGAAATGGGGCGAAGCTCCGTCTGCTGTGCGATTTCGATATCCGATAAAAACGCCATTTCTCTTCTCCTTTTTATCCTCTGAAATAACTCACTGCCGATTCAAACATCCGGATGTCATAGTTTCCCGGAACATTCCTATAGAGATCAGGGCCAATCCGTTCACTGTGCCCCATTTTCCCGAACACCCTGCCATCCGGAGAGGTGATCCCTTCGACGGACCAGAGTGAATCATTGGGATTGAAGTGTATGTCCGTTGCGGCATGCCCGTCCAGATCCACATACTGTGTCGCGATCTGTCCGTTCCGAACCAGATCCTGCAGAACCTTCTCTTCCGCCATGAAGCGCCCTTCTCCATGAGAAATCGGCACATTTACGACATCTCCGACATTCATAAGCTTCAGCCAGGGAGACATGTTGGAAGCGATTCGGGTCCGCACAATACGGGACTGATGCCGTCCGATGGTATTATAGGTAAGCGTCGGAGCATGTTCATCCGGGTCCAGAATACGTCCGTAGGGTACCAGTCCAAGCTTTATCAGTGCCTGAAATCCGTTGCAGATCCCGCAGATCAATCCATCTCTGCGCTCAAGCAGCTCTTCCACCCCTTCCCGAATTTCTGCATTGCGGAAAAAGGCCGTAATAAACTTCCCGCTTCCATCCGGTTCATCGCCTCCGGAAAAACCGCCCGGAATGAAAATCATCTGAGACTGCTTCAGTTTGCCGGAAAACACATCGATACTGCGGCTGATCCCTTCGGGAGTAAGATTGTTGATCACCACGATCTCCGGTTCTGCTCCTGCGTCCCGGACTGCTTTCGCGCTGTCATATTCGCAGTTTGTTCCCGGGAAAACCGGAATCAGGACTTTCGGCCGCGTACAGGGTACAGAAGCTGTCCTTTTTGTATCGACTCTGCTGGAAACTGTTTCTGTTACAGTTTCTCTGTTCTCGATGTTGCAGGGATAGACCGGTTCAAGTTTTGCCTCATAAGCCTTCAGAAGCTCGTGCAGATCGATTTCCTCGCCTCTAAAGACGATCGTCTTTTTTTCTGTCACCGTACCGACGATGAGCCCCTCCTGACAGTCCTCCGGAACCTCCATCAGAAACGCAGCGGGACAGCGGTCAAAGATCTTCTTCAGCGGGAGTGCGGGATCGAACCTGAATCCGAAGCCGTTTCCGAAACACATCTTCATCACCGCTTCCGCGATCCCTCCCATTCCGGGCGTATAGCAGGAGACCGCTTTACCGCTCCGAAGGAGTTCTGCTGTCTTATCAAACACAGAAAGAAGAGATCGTGTTACAGGCAGTCCGTTTTCATCCATTTCCGCCTGAAGAAGCACAACACGACTGCCGGCTTTTTTAAATTCCGGTGAGCAGATATTTTCAGTCTTTCCAGTCGTCACTGCAAAGGAGACCAGTGTCGGCGGGACACTCAAATCCTCAAAACTCCCGCTCATCGAGTCTTTTCCGCCGATAGCAGCAATGCCCAGTTCCATCTGAGCCTTGAATGCTCCCAGCAGAGCCGCAAGCGGTTTCCCCCATTTCCGGCTGTCCTTTCCAAGATGCTCAAAATACTCCTGAAAACTGAGGTAGACCTCCCGGAAGTCAGCTCCGGAGGCAATCAGTTTGCATACTGATTCCACAACGGCAAGATAAGCCCCGTGATACGGGCTTTTCTCTGCCACAAACGGGTCGTATCCGAAAGCCATGAGAGAACAGTCGTCCGTGTGTCCGTTTTCCACGGCTATCTTCTGCACCATCGCCTGGGCTGGCGTCAGCTGGTATTTTCCTCCGAAAGGCATGAGAACAGTCCCCGCGCCGATCGTCGAATCAAAGCGCTCGGCAAGTCCGCGTTTGGAGCATGTATTGAGATTCGAAGCAACTTCCTCCATCCCAAGGGCAAAACTTTCCGGACATTTCTTTTCCAGCTTCTGCGGTGCGGATGTCTCCACGCGGATGTGTTTTGGTGCCCCGTTGGAATTGAGGAAATCCCGCTGAAGGTCCACAATTCGCTTTCCTCTCCAGTTCATAATCAACCGGGGCTCTTCTTTCACCACCGCCACCGGGCAGGCCTGCAGATTTTCCTCTTCCGCCAGTTTCAGGAAGCGTTCCGTATCCGGGGCTGCAACAACAACCGCCATTCTTTCCTGGCTCTCACTGATGGCCAGTTCCGTGCCGTCCAGTCCTTCATACTTTTTCGGCACCGCATCGAGATCGATCTCCAGACCGTCTGCCAGTTCCCCGATCGCGACGGAAACACCGCCGGCGCCGAAATCGTTGCAGCGTTTGATCATTCTGCAGGCCTCTCCGTTACGGAAAAGCCGCTGCAGTTTTCTTTCCTCCGGAGCATTGCCCTTCTGGACTTCCGCACCGCAAACATCGATGGATTCCACTGTGTGAGCTTTGGAGGAGCCTGTTGCTCCGCCGCACCCATCACGGCCTGTCGAACCGCCGAGGAGGATCACCACGTCTCCATCGGAAGGCTGCTCGCGCCGGACATTCTTCGCTGGCGCCGCTGCAATAACGGCTCCTATCTCCATTCTTTTCGCCGCATATCCGGGATGGTAAATCTCATCCACGATGCCGGTAGCCAGTCCGATCTGGTTTCCATAGGACGAATATCCGGCCGCAGCCGTCGTGACGATCTTTCGCTGCGGGAGTTTCCCTTTCATCGTCTCGGAAATCGGCTGGAGCGGATCTGCTGCGCCTGTAACGCGCATCGCTCCATAAACATACGCTCTTCCTGAAAGAGGGTCCCGGATCGCGCCGCCGATGCAGGTAGCCGCTCCACCGAACGGTTCGATTTCTGTGGGATGGTTATGCGTCTCATTTTTGAAGAGCAGAAGCCAAGGTTCCCGAATCCCATCGACCGTTACATCGATCTTCACTGTACAGGCATTGATTTCTTCGCTCTCGTCCAACCTGTCCAGCCTTCCCTGTTTTTTCAGTGCTTTTACAGCCACAGTGGCAAGATCCATCAGACAAACCGGTTTTCGGTCATTCAGTTCGTCTCTTGTTCTGCAGTATTCCTCATAGGTCTTTTGCAGGAGTTCATCTTCAAAGCAGACATCATCGATACAGGTAAGAAACGTAGTATGTCTGCAATGGTCCGACCAGTAGGTATCGATCATCCGGATCTCGGTGATAGTAGGGTCTCTCTTTTCCTTACGGAAATAATCCCGGCAGAACTGAAGATCATCTGCATCCATGGCCAGACCATACTCGCGGATAAATGCCTCCAGTCCCTCTCGGTCGAGCGCTGTAAATCCACTCAGCGTCCTGACTTCCGCAGGGATCGCATAGCGGACATGCAGCGTTTCCGGAAGGTCCGGTGACGCTTCCCGGGAGTCAACGGGATTGATCACGTATTTTTTAATCTTTTCAACGTCTGCTTCCGAAATATCTCCTGTCAGCAGATAGACCCGAGCAGTCCGGATCACAGGGCGTTTTCCCTTGGAAATCAGCTGTATGCACTGAGCGGCGCTGTCTGCCCGCTGGTCATACTGCCCCGGCAGGTATTCCGCCAGGAACATCCTCGCACCTGCAGGATCCAGTGTGTCCGTAACAATATCCAGCTGCGGTTCCGAAAAAACGGTATTCCTGGCATATGTGAACAGGTCTTCAGAGATATCCTCCGCATCATAGCGGTTTATAATCCGAACATCCTCCAGAGCACTCACTCCGAGAAGTGTTTTTGCCTCGTTCAGAAGCACCTGCGCCTCATTGGCAAGGGGTTTCTTTTTTTCTACATATACTCTGCGGACCAATCTTATGCCTCCTCCGCCTGCAGCGCTCTTGCGCCGATATCTTTTCTGTAATACGCATTGGCAAATCCGATGCGTTCCGCTTTCGTATACGCCGACCGGACAGCAGAATGGAGATCATTTTCAACTGCCGTGACTCCAAGGACCCGTCCTCCCGAGGTGACCAGTTTCCCGTCCTTCAGTACCGCGCCGGCAACATAAACATCCTTTTTCAGATCTTCAGGAAGCGATATTTCAAATCCCTTCTCATATTTCTCCGGATATCCCTTGGATGCCATAATCACGCAGCAGGCGCATGCATTCCGAAAACGCACCTGTGTTCCGGAAAGCTTCCCTTCCGTGACCGCTTTCATCACGGTAAACAGATCGCTTTCCAGCAAGGGAAGGACTACCTGCGTCTCCGGATCACCAAAGCGGCAGTTGTATTCGATAACCTTCGGTCCCTGCTCCGTAAGCATGAGTCCGAAATAAAGACAGCCTTTGAACGGCCTTCCCTCCCGTTTCATTGCACGGATCGTCGGAAGAAAAATCTCCTTTATACAGCGCTCTGCTATCTCCTCCGTATAATAGGGATTCGGTGCAACCGTGCCCATCCCTCCGGTGTTCAGCCCGCTGTCACCGTCTCCAGCACGTTTATGATCCATGGAGGAAACCATCGGAACGATTGTGTTCCCATCTGTGAAGGAAAGAACCGACACTTCCGGACCAGTCAGATATTCCTCGATTACAATCTGTTCACCGCTCCTGCCGAACTTATGGTTCCTCATTATTTCGATAACCGCATTCCTTGCTTCTTCCCGGGTCTGCGCGATCACTACTCCCTTTCCGAGTGCCAGTCCGTCCGCTTTGATGACCGTCGGCAGGGGAGCTGTCTCCACATAGGCCAATGCTTTTTCCGTGTCATCAAAAGTCTCATATGCCGCCGTCGGTATGCCGTACTTTTTCATCAGGTTTTTGGAAAAGACCTTGCTGCCTTCAATAATCGCTGCGTTCTTCGCGGGTCCGAAACAGGGGATCCCTTTTTCTTCAAGGATGTCCACCAGGCCCAGCACCAGCGGATCATCCGGGGCAACTACTGCATAATCGATCCGTTCCTTTTCCGCGAAAGCTGTGATGGCATCCAGATCAGTCGCCCGTATATCCACGCAGACAGCATCCTGTGCGATGCCACCGTTACCCGGCAAGGCATAAATCGTATCGATCTGCGGGTTTTCCTTCAGTTTTCGAATAATGGCATGCTCTCTTCCGCCGCCGCCGATCACCATCAGTTTCACTATGCTGTCCTCTTACTCAGTGATGGAACAATCTCATACCCGTAAAGGCCATGATCATGCCATAGCGGTCACAGCATTCGATGACCAGGTCGTCCCGGATGGATCCACCCGGTTCCGCGACGTAGCAGACACCGCTCTTTCTCGCACGTTCAATATTGTCACTGAAGGGGAAGAATGCATCTGATCCCAGGGAAACGCCTGTCTTTGTATCCAGCCAGGCACGCTGCTCTTCCGCTGTGAACGGTTCCGGACGGCTTGTGAAGTATTTCTGCCAGTTTCCTTCTGCACAGACATCCTCTTCATTTTTGTTGATGTATCCATCGATCACATTATCTCTGTCCGGGCGTCCCAGTTCAGGACGGAACGGAAGATTCAGGACCTTTTCATGCTGCCGCAGGAACCAGGTATCCGCCTTTGTCCCGGCGAGGCGGGTGCAGTGTATACGCGACTGCTGGCCGGCTCCCACGCCGATCGCCTGACCATCGTAAGCATAGCAAACCGAGTTGGACTGCGTGTATTTGAGGGTAATGAGGGAGATAATCAAATCCCGGAATGCTTCCTCTGGAAGATTCTTTTCCTCTGTGACCACATTAGCAAGCAATTCCCTATCAATACGGAAATCGTTCCTGCCCTGTTCAAAGGTCACACCAAATACCTGTTTGTGCTCTGCTGCAGCAGGAACATATTCCGGGTCGATCCGTACTATGTTATAGCCGCCTTTCCGTTTGCTTTTCAGGATCTCGAGTGCTTCCGGCTCATAGCCGGGTGCGATGATACCGTCCGAAACTTCCCGCTTGATGATCCTGGCCGTAGTTACGTCGCACACATCCGAGAGTGCGATCCAGTCTCCGAAAGAGCTCATGCGGTCGGTCCCTCTTGCCCGTGCATACGCGCAGGCCAACGGTGAATCGTCCAGACCTTCTATATCATCCACGAAGCATGCTTTTTTCAGTACATCCGAAAGGCGGGTACCTACTGCGGCCGAGGTCGGACTGACGTGCTTGAAGGATGCCGCTGCGGGCATGCCCAGTGCTTCCTTCAGTTCCTTTACAAGCTGCCAGGAGTTGAGCGCATCCAGAAAATTGATATATCCCGGGCGGCCGTTGAGAATCTCCAGCGGCAGATCGCTCCCGTCACTCATAAAAATCTTTGCCGGTTTCTGGTTGGGATTGCATCCGTATTTTAATTCAAACTCTTTCATTTATTTACTCCTTCCGGTTTTTGTTCAGGATACGGTCTTCATCCGTTCCCTCCGCCAGGTCGGTATATCTTACAAAGAGAGAGATCTTGTTATCCGCGTCCAGCGACTCCCACAGACTGTTCGTAAACTCATCGATGTCATCCGGAATGCTGATGCGTTCCGGTTCACCCTGAAATGTCGGAATCGGATCGCCGTCACATACATAGGTATGAATAAAGTGTCCCAGTCCCGGCAGTGCCGCATATGAGAAGGTATAGCGATTGGTCGCGGTTCCCTTTTCATCTGCGCTCTTCAGTATACTCATCTCATAGGAAAAGTCCCCGTTGCTGAAATTCAGAATTGCACTGATGCGCGGAGTATAGTTCGGAGCGTCCGGTTCAAAGTCCCGGCTTTCCAGCGCCTCCTTGAAAGAAACGCCCTTCTTCATTCCCTCCCAGATGGTATCTGTCTGGTTTCCGTTTGTGACAATCAGACTGCTTTCGCAGCGCCGCAGCGCCGCATAGATGATCAGACTCGGATCTTTGACTTTTTCCGCGTCAAAAGGTTCTGTATACAGTACTCCGTCTTTCATGGAGAAGATGCGGTTCCGGCTGTTCTGGCTGCGTCCCATGATAAAATATGCAGTGACCGCTTTTTTCCCATCTGCCGTTTTCCCGGCGACGATCCCTCTCCCCACGTAGGAATTGCCTGTGATACGCTCCGCTATGGTCTTCGTTTCATATACATTCATGCTTCAAATCCCTCCGCAAGCATTTTTCTCGCTGTTTTTTCCACCGCAGCCGGAAGGATCTTCCATTCCGCCTGCCTCATCACACGTTTCTGCAGGGTCTCCGGCGTATCGTCCTCCAGGACATTCACCGCCTTCTGCATTATAATCTCTCCGCCGTCCGGAATCTCATTTACGAAATGGACTGTTGCTCCCGTCACTTTTACCCCCTTCTCCAACGCCGCTTCATGGACTTTGAGTCCGTAAAAGCCCTTTCCGCAGAAAGACGGGATCAGAGAAGGATGAACATTAAGGATCCGGTGGTCATATTTTCGGACAAAGCGCTCGCTGAGGATACTCATGAATCCGGCCAGAACGATCAGTTCGATCCCATTCTCATCCAGCGCCGCTGATATCACATCTTCCATCTGTTCCTGTCCGCCGGTGCCCTTCTTTGTGACCGTCAGCGCTTTGATGCCATTCTCTTCTGCTCTCCTCAGTGCATAGGCAGTCGAATTGTTGGAAACCACCAGGGCGATCTCCGCACTCGGCAAATCTCCTTTTTTCTCAGCATCGATCAGTGCCTGAAGGTTCGTCCCGCCCCCTGACACGAGAACCGCAACCTTTATCTTTTTCTTCACGACTCTCCTTCCTTTCTTCTTTCCATACCCGATCCAGCCAGGACCAGCAAAGGAAGGATCACTGCACCGAGTGAGTTCCCGATCACTGCGGTGAGGACGAAGAGAAGCACTCTTCCGCTGATGGATCCGGATGCTCCGAAATAGAACATATCCGCTATGGAATGCTCAAAACCGCTCAGAATGAACACCGGAATCCCGAACAGGATGGCAACGGGCGTCTTCTTGTCCCGAAAAATACTGACGGCCAGGTACATCAGCACTCCGCAGAATACAGCACGCAGAAGTGTCTGCAGAAAAGACTGCTCCAGTTTTACCGGGCACAGAACCTCCGCCGCTTTCCCGATCCCCGGAACTGCATACCGAACGACAAGTCCGAGCAGGCAGGCAGTGATCAGGTTCCCCAGCAGTCCGATCAGCAACGCTGCCATATCCGCCGGCCCGTGCGCCTCCACCAGATACCCCACTTTCCCGGTATACAGGTAATAGCCCTTATAGCAGATGCAAAGAAGAGCCACGGAAAAGAGGACCGCACCAACGATCCGGTTTTCACAAGCCAGGAAGACACTTCCACCGATGGCGATGAGGATCCCGGCACAGATACTTTCAGCAAATGATTTCAGCATATCAATATTCTCTCATCCATCCGGGCGATCCGCCCGATCACATAGGCATCCTCTCCAGCCTCCCGAAGTATCTCCAATGCCTTCGCACTGTCCTTCTCCGAGACGACGATGCTCATCCCGACACCCATATTGAATGTGTTGAACATATCCCGTTCCGAGATAGCTCCCTTTTCCCGGATCAGCTCAAAAATCGGAAGGATCCGGATTTTATCCTTTTCTATTACAGCTCCGAGGCCTTCCGGGATACTGCGCGGGATATTCTCATAGAATCCGCCTCCCGTGATATGAGATATCCCTTTCACCTGCACTTTTTCCAGCAGCGCAAGCACCGGGCGAACATAGATCCGCGTTGGTGTGAGCAGAGCTTCACCGAGACTCTGTCCTCCCAATTCCGGAACCGGCTGTGAAAGATCGGCATTTTCCACATCAAATATCTTCCTCACGAGTGAAAACCCGTTGGAATGCACTCCGGATGAAGGCAGTGCAAGGACCACATCGCCTTCTTCCATTCCGGAATTATCAATGATTTTTTCCTTGTCCACGATGCCGGTGCAATATCCCGCCAGATCATATTCCTCTTCCGGATAAAAGCCCGGCATTTCGGCGGTCTCACCGCCGATCAGTGCGGCGCCTGCTTCGACGCAGCCCTTGCAAACACCGCTCACGATATCCGCGATCTTCTCGGGGACATTCTTTCCGCAGGCGATATAGTCCAGAAAGAAGAGCGGTTTTGCACCGCAACATACAATATCGTTGGCGCACATCGCCACGCAGTCAATTCCGACAGTATCATGACGATCCATGCGGAACGCGATCTTCAGCTTTGTTCCGACACCGTCCGTGCCGCTCACAAGGATCGGTCTGCTGATTCCCGTCAGATCCGGCTCGAACAGTCCTCCGAATCCACCCACATCCGAGCAGACCCCGGGAGTCTGTGTGGACGCAATATGCTTTTTCATCAGTTCCACAGATCGGTAACCGGCTGTGATATCCACGCCCGCCTGTGCATATGCTTCCGATCTGGATGATTCATTCATCACGATCCCTCACTCCTTTCCATTCCAGCAGTATGTGCAAAGCTTGCACTGCTCGATCCCGATCGCTTCCTGAAGGCCTTCCAATGTCTGAAACTCCAATGAAGCAAGATGCAGCCGCTCACACATTTTTGCCCTAAGCCGCTTCCCGCGCTCTGTATGAGAATCGCTGTATTCCTCCAGATAGTCGAAACCTTTCTCTCCCTCGAGTTCCAGGATCGTGTTCCGGGTGATCAGCTCCATATCTCCGGTCGAGCGGGAGAAATTCAGGAACTTACAGCCATACATGATCGGCGGACAGGCTGAACGCATATGAACCTTTCCTGCTCCGCTCTCATAAAGGAACTCGACGGTTTCCCGGATCTGGGTTCCCCGGACGATGGAATCATCCACGAACAGGAGCTCCTTATCCCGAATCAATTCGTTGACCGGTATCTGCTTCATTTTCGCGATCTGGTTCCGTTCGACCTGGGTCGGCGAAGTGAAGCTCCGCGGCCAGGTCGGCGTGTATTTGATGAAGGGTCTTGAAAAATGAAGGTGACTCTCATTGGCATAGCCGATAGCATGCGGTGTTCCTGAATCCGGGACTCCAGCCACATAATCCGCCTCAGGCAGTATTCCGTTTTCCCTGTCATGTTCAGCAAGGATCTCCCCGTTCCTGTAGCGCATACGTTCCACATTGATGCCCTCATAACTGGCAGTCGGATATCCGTAATAAGACCAAAGGAAAGAGCAGATATGCATCTCATCCGTTCCGGGGAGCAGGATCTCCATCCGATCCGGAAACAGTTCCACCACTTCGCCTGCTTTCAGCTCATAAACAGTCTCATAATCGAGTTTTTCCTGTGCGAAATCCTCAAAAGACACGCTGGTCGCGCCTTCCTTTTTCCCGATATGGACAGGCAGTCTGCCGGCTTTGTCCCGCGCGGCGATAATCGAATTGTTTTCCGTAAGGATCAGGACGAGGACTGTTCCCTTCACTCTTTCCTGCAGGAAGCGGATCCCCTCGGCGAACGAATCCTTGAGATTGATATATGATGCAACCAGTTCCGCGGTATTCTGATCGCCTCCGCTCATAGTCCCCAGCTGGCCGTGCGTCATGCGGATGTACTCTTCGATCAGTTCTTCCTTGTTGTTGATCACTCCCACAAAACTGATCGCATACCGGCCAAGAGCCGAGCGCACAAGCAGCGGCTGCGGATCCGTATCATTGATCGTTCCGATGGCCGCTGTTCCCCGGATCTCGTCAAAGACCCCGCTGAACTTTGTCCGGAAGGGTGCGTTGCCTATATTATGGATATCCCGCTGAAGGCCCATCTCCCGGTCAAAAGCCGCAATCCCCGCACTTTTCGTACCCAGGTGGGAATGATAGTCTGTTCCGAAGAAAACATCCGCAAGGACATTCTTTTCAGAAACTGCGCCGAAAAAACCACCCACTTAGCTGTTCCTGCCTTTCCTGTTCTGCCTCATCTCAATTGAAAAAGAGTTCCGAAAGTGTCATCGGATCGATATAATTCCCGTCCTTATAAACCCGCATGTTCCCCGAGGCTATCTCGTCGATCAGCATTACGTCCCCGTTGGCATCGTATCCGAATTCAAATTTGATATCATACAGCACGAGTCCTTTTTCCAGCAGGTCGTCTGCCACGATCTTCGTGATCCGCTGCGTCATTGCCTTGATGGCGTCGTACTGCTCCTCAGTCATCACGCCGAGGATGACCAGGCCGTCTTTCGTAACCAGCGGGTCCCCCTTCTCGTCGTTTTTAAAGGTCATCTCCACATAAGCGGGAAGATCGGCACCTTCTTCGATATAATCGCTGTAGCGGCGGAAAAAGCTTCCGACCGCCTTATGCCGGCAGATGACCTCCAGTCCTTTCCCGAACACTTTGGCCGGAAGGACTTCCATGGTCGTATCGTTCAGGTCGGCACTGACGAAGTGTGTTTTGATCCCGGCAGCGTTGATCTTCTCAAAATAGTAGATCGACATGCGAAGATTCACATCGCCGACCCCCTCGATCGTCAGTCCGATGGAATTCTCACCCGGATCAAACACGCCGTCTTTCCCGGTGCAGTCATCCTTGAACTTCAGAAGATAATTCCCATTCTCAAGCGCATAGACATTCTTGGTTTTCCCGGTATACACAAGCTTCATTTTTCTATCTCCTTTTCAATTAAGCTTCGATTGGATCGACGCATCTTTTTCCAGCGCCGTCTTCCGGTCCTGTTTTCTTCTTTCTTCAAGTCTGAAGGCGATCTGCTCATCGTCGACAGCCAGAATCTGAGCGGAAAGCAAAGCGGCATTGACGCCTCCGTTGATCGCGACCGTCGCCACCGGGATCCCGGAGGGCATCTGAACAGTCGACAGAAGGGCATCAATGCCGTCTAAAGTGTTTGATTTACAGGGTATTCCTATCACAGGAAGAATCGTATTCGCCGCCAGCGCTCCGGCCAGATGCGCTGCCATCCCGGCTGCAGCGATCAGGACGCCGAATCCGTTTTCCGCAGCGTGCTTCGCAAACTCTGCCGCTTCCACCGGGGTCCTGTGTGCAGAATAAACATGGACCTCAAACGGGATCTCCAAGGCCCGCAGTGTGTCCACTGTTTTCTGAACAACCGGCAGATCGCTGTCGCTTCCCATCACGATACCGACTTTCTTCATTAGATACCTCCCTAAAAAAACATAAAGGCGCAGTTAAAGCGTATCGTTTTAACTGCGCCCAGACGGTCGGCAAGAAGGATCTCCTTCTTCGGAATTGCCTGCTCCCTTACAGTGCTCTGTAAATCCGTCAGTCACAGGTATCCCTTGAAATTACAGGATTATTATGACATACGGCCCGATCGCTTGTCAAGAAAACATCGTGCCGAAAAAGCAGATTTGTCAATAGTGCAAGAACCCTTTCCCGGAATCCCTTTTATCAACCGTTCAATTTGTGCATAACCCACATCCGTTATCCGGTGCGGTCCGGAAAATCAAAAATATACGTCCCCGAAGCATTGATGATCTGTGTATCCCCGCAACGGAAGCACCGCTCAAAATTACTGGTATAACTCTTGTGGACATGTCCGTGGACCAGAACGGCAGGCTTATATTCCTCGATCAGTTTCAGAAACGCTTCATATCCCCTGTGGGATATGTAATCCTCGTCTCCGTAGCCTCGTACCGGCGCATGAGTCAGCACGATATCTATCCCGCCGGCTTTGCGGATCTTTCCGCGCAGTCTGCGGATCCTCCGTTCCATCTGTCTCTCGCTGTAGGAACAGAATCCTTCGTTATAGATCATCGTTCCGCCAAGTCCAAGGATGCGCAGCCCTTTTACCGTCACCAGCCTGTCTTCCACGCAATCGCAGCCTTCCGGCGGATTCTTCAGATAGCCCCGATCATGGTTTCCGTAGATATAGAGAAGCGGACGGTTCGCCATCGTGACAAGGAAACTCAGATACTCCGGTCTGAGATCCCCTGCCGAGAGAATCAGGTCGATCCCCGCCAGTTTTCCAGGCTGATAATAGTCCCACAGCCCTTTGCTCTCTTCGTCCGAGACCGCAAGAATCCTCACAGTGTCTCCCCCTCTTTCAAAGGCGGGATCTGGTAACGGTACACTCCGAGGATCCGTACAACGTTCTTGTCCGCTTCCCGCAACTCATCAAATCCCGGGATCCTTCCGTCTACATTCTCACACAGCCAGTCCATAAACATGATCTCTTCCGGATCCATGCTCCTCTGCGCCGGGTTTCTTTTGTTTCCGCTCTGATCGATTATCTCTGTCCGGAAAGGTTCCGTGTTCCCGTCAATGACCCCTTCGCGAAGACGCTCTGCAAGGAAGCGGACACCGGCAGGGATCGAATCACTGAACTGGATGTCGATCACTCCGCTCTTAATTCCCCACCAATAGCTGACCGCTTTTTCCGACGGAGTATGAATCCACGTCCCTTCCGACACGCTTTTCAGAACACTCTCATAGAACCTTCCAAAGTTCCAGCAAGGTACCGCAAGCGGCAGCATACTGCCGTCTTCATTCAGTTTATACGTCCCCCATTCCAGATCCCAGTGTGAATTCTGGAGATTGGATGCATCTCTGTTTGAAATCACGCGGATTCCGGACGCCTCAAGTTTCCTGGCGGGATTACCCGGCAGGCACGACCATTCCAGAATGACACGTGCCCGCGGATTTGTCATCCGGGCGCCGAGAGCAAACGCGTTGATCTCGGCAATCGTGCCATAGATCGGGAAATTCGCAATATATCCGATGCGGTCATCCTCTGTCATGGCGCCCGCAATTGCACCGGTGATGAATTTGCATTCATACAGACGGCCGGAATATGTCCGCACCCCGGTATAAGGGAGCGACATCGCACAGTTGAGAACAGTAACCCCGCTGTACATCGCAGCGATTTTCCTGCTTGCGTCAATCATGGTCGGAGCAGTTGCAAAGATGACCTTTGCTCCGTCGGAAACAGCTTCCTCCATACAGGTGAACGGGTCTTTGCCCACTGCCCGATAAACCCTGGTCTCGATGATGTTTCCGAGTTTTTCCTGAACATACTGCCTCCCATGTTCGTGGGATCGGGTCCATGTTCCCTCGTCCCCGTAAATGAACGCAGCGCTCACGTGCTTATCCCGGATAGGCGCGAGAAGCTTCGAGACAATGCTTTTCTGCTTGGTCTCCTCGGTCACGACCTCAAGGCCTCCCCTCCGGACGTAATCCCTTATGTCCGGGAGAAGTGCCGTCAGACTCTCATCCAGTTTTGCGGTGCTCATGCTGCGTATATCTGTCAGCGTGAATACACTCAGCCAGACGAGGAGTGCTTCAGCCGGTGTAGCCTCTTCTTTTTCGCGGTTTTTCCATACACGCGCATAGGAACTTTTGAAGAATGAGAAAGCAGAAAGAAAGCGTTTTTTCTCATCTTCCGTCCAGACGTGATCACTCTCCAGACCAAGCTCCGCCTGCAGTCTTTTATATTCCCCCGGAAAACGGAAAACCAGACCATATATCCCCGAAAGAGCATAAAAATCCACGAACTCGTAATAGCGCTGAACGACTTCATCATCGGAATAAGCCGGAAGCAGTCTTGTCACATATCCGGGGATGGTCGGTGCCCCATAGCTGAGCAACACACTTGTACGCTTGTTTCCTTCCTGAACATAGAAACGGCCCAGGTATTCATAGCACTGTATCGGATCCCTGATCCCTTCATCACTGAGGTGGGCTTCACAAAGATCGATCCACTTGACCGCAAATTCCGTCTCCACCCCGAGAAGAGGCATAAAATTCCCTGCCAATGCGGAAATCCTGCCTTCGGTTTTTGTCCCGGCGATCAGTTCGGACGGGATGTTGACCAGTCCGATATCCACCTGATCCAGTACATCTCCCGGGTGAACGATATAGTCGAGTGCAGGCGGATAGGGGTATTCTCCGCGTGAAACGGCAAGTTTATAATAGTTTTTCCCTTCACCCAGCGCGGTACTGTACTGGGCGATCGCTTCTTTTCGACTCATATAGGACCCTCCCGCAGGCAGCATACAGACCCGGTCAGTCAGTTGTCCGGGCGACTGTCTGCTTTTTCTTTATGGTTCATTATAGTATGGCTGCGATCCTCTTTTCAAGATGGAACCCTCTCAATAAGAGGGCTCCGGCAGAAGCGTTACGCAGCTTCCGCTTCCACCGGTCATTTTGACATATCGAATGTATCATACCCGAACTGCTCCCGCAGCAGTTTATACCGTTCCACATAGTCCCCGTCCCGGAGGCGCCAGTGATTGAGCCCGATAAAGACCCAGCTGAAATCGCACTCGCACTCCGGATGAAGACGCATGAATTCCTCTTTCTGGTCCGCGGCAGATTCGGCGACCGTACAGTACAGGCGCTCCAGTCTGTCCAGTCCGTACAGAGGCGTGATATCCGCTGCCCCGATCCTTGCCTCATCATAAAAATACAAATGTTTCAGGTTTTTGCAGTTTTCAAGAGGAGAAAGATCCGTTACCAGCGTCCGGAACAGTTCCAGATATTCAAGATCCGGACAATTTGCCAGCGGGCTGATGTCGTCAATATACGTGATGGAAAAGACCGCAACCTCAAGTTTCGGCATATAATTCACAAAACCGATATCTGTTATGCTGTTGTGCCCGATATCGATATAGCGCACGTCCGTGCAGTATTTCAGATCTTCTGTGCTGCGGTCCCGCAGTGTCCCGGTAGCCCAGATTTTTTCCGTATCGGTCAGGCAGTTATAGGTGGCATAGGTGCCGTCTCCGCACAGACCGTAATTCCCGAACCATACTCGCCATACCACCTTGATCTCCGGAAAATCGTCCCGCAAGGACGCCATGCAGGCGCTGGTCGTACCGCAGTCATCCAGTTTCAGATAGTTCAGTTCCTTCATAAACGGAAGGATCGCGCGAAAATGATTCAGACCCTCATCTCCGATATGGCGCTCACGAACATATTCAATCCGTTCGTCCGCTGTGGAGAGCACCTTTCCGAACAGCACAAAGCGGTAATCGATCCGTGTATCCGGCAAGCGCTCTTCGAGGATACCCACATCCTCCAGACTCAGCTCCGAAAGAAAAACCGGTCCCGAAAATGACTGTTTGATCAGCGCCGGGTCTTCAGGATCCGCATCCGCCTTCATAAGCGTAACCGCATGAAGCCTCTCCAGCTTCCCGAGTTCGACCGCAGCCTGTACCGTCTCTTCCTTCGTCAGTTCAGACAGGTCCAGTTCTTCTGTATCGTGCGGGACCTCCTTCCCGAACAGGAAGACCTTATACTCGATCACAACAGACGGGAAGGCCTCGCGCAGGATCTCCACATCCCGTACTGAAAAATCCGAGCCGTCGCTAAAACGGATCGTTTTCAGAAGCGGGAGTTTCTCCCGGTTCTCCGCCAGTCCCCGGACAAACCGGTTTCCATCCAGCTCCAGCACCTCTGTCTCCGGAGCCAATTCCACCCGTTCCCCTTCCGCAGAAAGAAGTACGATCGGCTCCGGTTCTGTCTCCTGCACGGCAGCAGGCATTTCGATCTCCGTTTTCGGCGGTTCCTCCTCTTTTTTGCTCTTCCCGCAGGCGGCACTTCCCGCGCAGAGCAAAAGAAGCAGAATGAAGGCGGCTGTTTTCAAACGCTTTTCCATCATTTTCCTGTCCCGATCCTATACGACCAACATATTTTTCTGTATTATACCGGTTTCCATGAAACTTATCAATGTCAGGCTTTTCTTGTAAAACCCTCTGCTATCCTGTAAACTGAATGGCATGAGGTGATGACATGGCATGTTCAAGCATCCGGACGGTCCGCTATCCGAACGGAGAGATCCAGCGTATTCAGGCCGTGACCTTCGACAGCTGGAAAGATGCAGAGTTTTTTACTCCCGCCTACTCGGAACGTTCCTTTCCTCTGCTCTGCGATCTCTATAAAAACTATATCATCCCCCGCTGTCCCTGGATCTTCGGACAGCTCGTGCTGTTTCGCCTGCCTGAGGATCTGCCAGTTCCATTTCCCATGGATACCGTCCGTTTCGGAACAGTTGCAGACCCTCTGAGCGCCGCCGCGATCGCTTTCCGCCGTGCTGTCACGATCATCGGAGGAAAACCGTTTTTCACCGACCGCCGGGTGCAGGGATTCTGGTCAGAGCTGGAGGCGCGGGACTGCCTCCGGATCCTTTCCGGTTATCTGCCCAATACCACGATCCTGCCCGTTCGCAACACCTGCGGATTCCTGTCCGAGGCTGCTGCCGCCCCGGCACTTGTGAACTCCTCTTTTTTCACTATGGACCGCTTTGACTGTCCCAGTGTATATGACGCCATCGGGATCCCTCTTGGTCTTCAGGTGCAGAACGGACTTGTCCTCTCTCCTCCGCAGTACGACCGGGAGGCACTGCTTGTAAAAAAAGACGGCTCTGTTTCCGTAACCGTGCCAAAACTTACCGATCTGGCCGTTACGATCGGGGATCTGTTTCTTGAACCCGGTAAAAACACCGCAGTCTATTCCAGACCGGCTTTTCGGAAAAGCCCCGTTCACAACGGTATCGACCTCGTCATTATCGGAAGCCGCGTCGCTGCAGTCCACCCGGGCGGCAACTCCTATGTTCCGGCTGCCGGCTTCGTGCTCGCTCTTCCCGGCGGATGTGATGTGCCTCCGGGCGAGACCGTGATGTACCACGGTCTTGAAGACGTACTGTTCGGGATCCAGGCGGGCAACAGTGTCGTCATCAAAGGCAAAAAGACCGATTCTTTCCGTTCCCCCTTCTACAATATTCGCCGTCTATGGAGCACTTCCTATCCTCCGAGCCTTTACCCCCTTGATTATCAGCACGACCGGGCCCCGCGGATCGCACTCGGGGAAGACGGATCCGGACATCCTATGCTCGTCTGGGCGGAAGGGGCCGGGAAACTGCACTACACTCCGGGAGAGGACAGCTGCGGAGCTTCCTTATCGGAAATGGCAGACCTCTGTTCTTCTCTTGGAATGGTTAACGGGGTGAACCTTGACGGAGGCGGTTCTGCCCAGATCCTTCTGAACGGCAGGCGCTCCCTTCTGATCTCCGACAGAGGACCGGACAACAGAGAGGCAGAACGGGCCGTCCCTGCGGCCATCCTGTTCCGGTAAGCCCCCGGCTCTTCTCCCGTGCTTTTCAAACATCTTCCCCGGGCAGAATACGGAACCTGCTGAAGCGATCTTTCATCCTGCCCGCCCGTTCTTTTAACACTTAAATAATCAGTTCAAAAAAGATTGATTTTGCCTTTTGTATCCTATATAATGGAACCAGCTGATCAATCAGTATATAACTTTGAAAATCAGGAGGATCATTATGGATTTCGATAAACCGAAACTGAACAAGATTTTTCAGATAGGCATTCTTGTCAAAGACCTTGACAAAGCCAAAAAGATTTATGAAGAAGTATTCGGGATCGGCCCCTGGAGCGAGCCCGGCATCATGAGCGGCAAAAAGATGGAACTCTATGTCAACGGTGAGCGCCTGAATGATGATTTCTTCAAAGTCTCCATGCTCCATCGCTACGGCTTTGAGATCGAAATGATCGAGCCGATCGGCGATACTCCTCTCAAAGAGTGGGTCGATAAGCACGGCAGCGGTCTGCATCATATCGATTTCCGTCTTGATGACGGTGACTATGAAGGCTTCCTTGAGAAAGCCAAGGAAATCACCGGCAAGGATACCTGGCTGCGCGGTACCGGTTTTGGCGGCCGTATGGACTTCTCCTACATCGACATGACGGAAGAACTCGGCATGTATGTTGAAGTCAAACCGCCCCGTCCCGGCGAAGACAGGCCCGGCTTTGATTACTGAGCACTCTTTATTATCCCTTTGCCCTTATCCGGCGGTTCATTCCGCCGGATTTCTTTTTGACTTTTTTACTAAAAAATCGAGCATACTTTTGTTGAAAAAGTCAAGTTCCTGTTGTAGAATACTATCAGAAACTCAACAAACAGAACGGACGAACCAAATGGACTTCAAAAAACTGTTTTCCGCAAGAGATGTCACGGTCGGGAGACCGTGGAAGCGGATCGTGGAACTTGCTCTTCCGCTGCTGATCGGAAATATCGCTCAGCAGCTGTACAATACCGTAGACACCATCGTTGTCGGCAAATATGTGGGAGACGATGCCCTTTCTGCGGTGGGTGCTGCCGGACCGGTCATCAATATGATCTTTATCCTGTTCATCGGTGTCGCCACCGGTGCCGGGATCCTCGTATCCCAGCGTTTCGGAGCCAAAGACCGGGAAGGGCTCTCCAAAGTCATCGGAAACTGCATCACGCTGACTTTGATCGCCTGTCTCCTGACCACGGCCATCGGCCTCCTGCTCGTGCTTTGTCCCCTTTTCGGAGGAAAAGACATCCTCCAGCTCATGCGTACCCCGGAAGGTCATATCTACGAATGGTGCCGTCAGTATCTGATCGTGATCTTCATCGGCGTGACGGGCAATATTTTTTACAATATCCTTGCCGGGATCATGCGCGGTCTGGGTGACAGCGTATCCTCCCTTCTTTTCCTTCTGCTTGCCTGCGGACTCAACATCGTGCTGGATATCTGGTTCGTCGCCGGCCTGAAGCTCGGCGTTTTCGGCGTTGCCCTTGCAACTATCATTGCCCAGTCCGTCTCTGCCTGCGCCTGCGCCTTCAAGCTTTTCCGTATGAAAGATCTTTTCAGCGTCACGAAGAAGGAGCTGATGCTGAACCGGCAGCTGGCCTCCAGTATTCTGTCGCTTGGACTTCCCAGCGGCATCACACAGGGCATCTTCTCCATGTCCGCCCTTCTCGTTCAGTCTCTGACGAACAGCATGGGCCCGACCGTCATCGCGGCAAACGTCGTTGTGATGCGGATCGACGGCTTTGCCATGCTTCCCTGCTTTTCTCTCGGCAATTCCATGACCACCTATGCAGGGCAGAATTTCGGAGCCAAAAAACTGGAACGGCTGGAAACCGGTTCCCGCCAGGGCATCCTGGTCGCTTTTCTCACGTCCTTCACGCTCACCAGCATCACCCTTCTTCTCAGCCGTCCGCTTGCCAACATCTTCACGGATACGCAAAGGCTCATCGACATGTCTGTGAAGATGCTGCGTATCCTCGCGCTTGGCTATCTCGTCATGGGCATGAGTCAGACGATCCAGGGTTTTCTCCGCGGTGTCGGCGACACGAAGACCCCCATGTGGATCGGCATCACGACTCAGGTGATCCTGCGCATCCCGTTCGCCTATCTTCTTGCCAGACTGACCGCCACGGAAGAGTATCCGAACGGCCAGTGTGAAGCGCTTTTTCTCTCTCTGGTGATCACCTGGGTCATCGGGTTCTTCCTCAACCTGATTGCCTATTCCCGCTGCCGGAAGAAACTCCGCGCCAACGCCGGTGATGACTGGCAGCTTGTCTATGAAACGGCGGAAGCTGCATCCCGCTCTGACTGATCCCGCTCAGCCGCAGCTGATCTTGCTGCGGTTGACCGTTTTACTGACACTCCCTCATGGACTGCGACAGGATCATGGCCCCTGAGGATCCCATTTATCTGGAAACGGAGGAACGATATGAATTCAGCCGCAGAAATATTCGGAAGCATGGTATTCAATGAATCGGTCATGCAGGCACGCCTGCCTCAGGAAGTCTTTGAGCGCGTCTGTCATGTTATGAACGAGGGAAAGCGCCTGAGCCGTGAGCATGCCGCGATCGTAGCAGAGGCCATGAAAAACTGGGCTGTGGAAAAGGGAGCGACCCATTTCACGCACTGGTTCCAGCCGATGACCGGCATGACCGCCGAAAAGCACGACAGCTTTCTCTCTCCTGCCGAGGGAGGAAAAGCCATTGCGGAATTCTCCGGCAAAGAATTGATCCAGGGAGAGCCGGACGCCTCCAGTTTCCCTTCCGGCGGTCTGCGCGCCACCTTTGAAGCGCGCGGCTATACAGCCTGGGATCCCACTTCCTATGCCTTCATCAAAGACGGGGTGCTCTACATTCCCACCGCTTTCTGTTCCTACGGCGGGCACGCCCTGGATAAAAAGACCCCGCTGCTCCGTTCCATGGAAGCGCTCAACCGGCAGTGTATGAGGATCCTGAAGCTTTTCGGCAATGATTCCGCAGCTTCCGTCAAAGCAACTGCCGGAGCCGAGCAGGAATACTTTCTGATCGACCGCGAGGTTTATTCCCGCCGCAGGGATCTGATCTATACCGGCCGTACCCTTACCGGCTGCAACCCGCCCAAAGGGCAGGAACTTTCCGATCACTATTTCGGGACTATCAAACCGCGGGTGGCTGCCTTTATGCGGGAGGTCGATGAAGAACTGTGGAAACTCGGCGTTCCTGCAAAAACCGAACATAATGAGACCGCTCCTGCACAGCATGAGCTTGCCGCCGTCTACTCCACCGTGAATATCGCGGCGGATCACAACCAGCTCATCATGGAGCTGCTGCAGAAAATCGCCAAGAAACATGATATGGTCTGCCTTCTTCATGAAAAGCCCTTTGAAGGCATCAACGGAAGCGGCAAACACAACAACTGGTCCCTGATGACCGACACGGGTGTGAACCTGCTGGAGCCCGGTGAAACTCCATATGAAAACGCCCAGTTCCTCCTGTTTCTCTGTGCTGTGATCCAAGCCGTCGATGATTTTCAGGATATGCTCCGGCTTTCCGTAGCTTCTGCCTCAAACGACCACCGTCTCGGGGGACTGGAAGCGCCTCCGGCCATTATTTCTATCTTTGTCGGGGATGAACTGGAAAAGCTGCTGACCGCGATCGAGAAGGACGAACTGTACAGCAGCCGCGAAACGGAGCAGATGCGGATCGGTGTCCATGTTCTTCCCAAATTCCCCAAGGATATGACTGACCGCAACCGCACTTCACCGTTTGCTTTCACCGGGAACAAGTTTGAATTCCGCATGCCCGGGTCCGCTCTGTCGATTTCCGGGCCGAATGTCGTGCTGAACACGGCAGTCGCAGAGTCCCTGCGGCAGTATGCGGATGAACTGGAACAGACCGGGGAGGATTTTGAAGCCGCACTTCACCGGCTCATCCGTCGGGTGATCCGGGAACACAAGCGGATCCTTTTCAACGGAAACGGGTATACGGAAGAATGGGTGCAGGAGGCCGCCGCACGCGGTCTTCTGAATCTGCCCACCACTCCGGACGCCGTTCCCGCTTACCTGGCTGAAAAGAACGTGTCTCTTTTCACACGGCATCAGGTTTTTACCCGGGAAGAGCTCTCCGCCCGACACGACATGAAACTCGATCTATACAACAAGGTGATCCATATCGAAGCAGCTACGATGATCAGCATGCTCCGCAAGGATATCCTTCCCGCTGTCAGCCGCTTCTCCGGTACGCTTGCTGAAAACGGCAGCCGTAAGGCTTCTTTCTGTCCCGGCGCGGACACTTCCTACGAGTCCTCCACTGTTATGAGGCTCAGTTCGCTTCTGACTGACGCTGCAAATGCGACGCAGATCCTGGAGAACGATCTGGCTGTGTCCGACCGGCTCTCTGAAGTAACGGAACTGGCCGTATTCTGCCGTGACAGGATCCTTCCCGACATGAACACGCTCCGTGCCCTTGCCGATACGATGGAAACCATCACCGACAAGGAGGCATGGCCATATCCTTCCTACGGAGATCTGCTCTTCAGCGTGAACTGAAAGGAGAACCCGATTGGATCTTTCTTTTTTCATCAACAGTCTGTTCCTTGGCATCGGTCTGGCCATGGATGCCTTTTCCGTCTCAGTGGCCAATGCGATCAGCGATCCGTCCATGAAACGGACCCGTATGTTCGGGATCGCCGGCTGTTTTGCCATGTTTCAGACAGCCATGCCCCTGCTCGGCTGGATCTGCGTCCGATCCATCAGTGAGCTCTTCCGTTCCTTCAGCCGTCTTATTCCCTGGATCGCGCTTGTACTTCTTCTCTTCCTCGGCGGGAAAATGCTGCTGGAGGGACTTCAAAAAAAGAAGGATGAATCCTACGAACCGATCATTCTCTCCTCCGGTGCCCTTTTCCTGCAGGGAATCGCCACCTCCATCGATGCCGCCTCAACCGGTTTTGTGATCTCCGACTATCCGTTCCCTCATGCACTGACGGCCTCTCTGATCATCGGAGCCGTTACACTGCTCATCTGCCTGGGGGGACTTTTCCTCGGCAGACGTTTCAGCAGCCGGCTTTCCAGGCATGCATCGATCCTTGGCGGCATCATTCTTATCGTTATCGGCATTGAGATATTTCTTAAGGGAATCCTCTGAAGCGGACAGTTCCTGTTCGATAAGAAAACCTTTTCTCTTGAAAACTCTTTAAAAGATTTGAAGTTTCCATGCTCCGGTGCTATAATACCGCCATACTGAAAATGAAAGGAACATGACCTATGGCTGCAAACGGCAATCCACAGGCCTCTCTCTCCGAAATACTTGAGAAGGTCCATGCGATCTTTGCAGAGGAACTACAGCTTGACCCCTCTGCATTCAGCAACGATGACGATCTTTCCACCGGGCTTGGACTGGACAGTCTTGCCATCTACAGTGCCATCACCGAAATCGAAGACGCTTACCAGATCGTTCTGAATGACTCGGATATCTCCGGGATCTCGACGATCAGCGGACTCGCTCAGCTTGTTTTTGACCGCATAAACGGATTCGTTTCCTCTCTTTCTTCCGAAGCGGACACCCAGGAACGGGAATATCACCGCCTGACTGATTTTGCCGAAAGTCCGGAGTATCTCGGCCTCAGGCAGAGAATGGCCGAGACGTTCCCGGAGGGCTTCAATCCCTACTTTGTTCCTCATGACAGTCTGATCCGGGACACCAGCGTGGTAAACGGAAAAGAAGTCATCAACCTCGGTTCCTACAACTATCTGGGCATGTCCGGTCATCCGGAAACGATGCAGGCCGCGATCGATGCTATCCGTAAATACGGCACTTCAGCCAGCGGCAGCCGGACGCTCGCCGGTGAGAAAACACTTTACCAGCAGCTGGAAAAAGCGATCGCCGACTGGAAACACACGGAAGACGCCATCGTATGCACCGGCGGCTGGGCAACAAACCTTACCTTCCTCAGCAGCTTCATGCATGACGGAGACTTCATTGTCTATGATGCCCTGTCCCACAATTCCATTGCGGAAGGCGTGGCTCTGTCCAGGGCTGAAAGCAAGGCTTTCCCGCATAACGATCTTCAGACGCTGGAAAACATTCTGCATAAAGTACAGGATAAATACAACAAAGTGCTGATCGTGGTGGAAGGCGTTTACAGTATGGACGGCGATATTGCACCGATCCCCGAATTTGTCCGCCTGAAAAAAGCCTACAAGTGCTTCCTCATGGTCGATGAGGCACACTCGGGCGGCGTGATCGGTGATCATGCCGGCGGCTGCGACGATTATTTCCATCTTGATCCGCATGACATCGACATCAAATACGGGACCCTCTCCAAAGCGCTCGGAACCTGCGGCGGGTACATTGCCGCCGATAAGGAGATCGTGGAATACCTCCGGTATTTTATGAGCGGCTTTGTTTTCTCCGCAGGAATCTCTCCTCCGCTTGCCGCCGCCTGCATGAAGGCCATTGAGATCATCCGCCGTGACAACAGCGCCGCGACAAAGCTTCATGAGAACATCCGTTATTTTGTGCGCCGCTGCAAGGAAGAAGGCATGAACACCTGTCTGGCCGGAGAAAGCGCCGTTGTCCCCGTCCTGATCGGCTCGGATCAGGACGCCGCGCGTCTTTCCGCGGAACTGCTCGATGAAGGCGTCTTCGTCCCGCCGGCCATGTATCCGGCCGTACCCATCGGAGAAAGCCGTCTCCGCTTCACGATCTCCGCCACCCACAGCATCGAACAGCTGGAAAAGGCCGTCTCTTCCCTGGCCAAACTCATGCATGAGGAAGGATTCCTGAAATGAAAGCAGTTGCCATTGTGACCGGTGCCAGTTCCGGGATCGGCCTTGCCGTTTCAAAGCAGCTCCTCTCACGGGGATACACGGTGTACGGTCTCTCCCGACGGGGAACTTCCGCCGAGGGTGTCATCCCGCTGGCTGCGGAGATCACCGATGAGGATGCCGTAAAGGCTGCCATCGATTCGGTTTTCGAGAAGGAAGGGCGTATCGATCTTCTGATCAACAATGCCGGCATGGGAATCTCCGGACCTGTGGAGTTTACAGAAACGGAAGACATGAAGCGGATCATGGACGTCAACTTCTACGGCCAGGTCTACTGTGCAAAAGCCGTTCTCCCGCATATGCGGGCTCAGGGCAGCGGGCGGATCGTCTGTACAAGTTCCGTCGCGGCTCCGATCGCCATCCCATACCAGGCTTTTTATTCCACCAGCAAGGCGTCTGTAAGTGCCATGGCGCTTGCCCTTCGGAATGAAGTAAAGCCTTTCGGCATTGATGTGTGCGCCGTCATGCCCGGCGACGCCAGCACCGGCTTCACGGATGCCCGGAAAAAGCAGTCCGCCGGTGATGCGATCTATACGCATAATCAGTCTGCAGTAGCCGCCATGGAGAAAGATGAACGCGGCGGGATGACCCCGGATGATGTCGCCGCGGTGATCGTAAAAGCCGCCACCGTGAAAAATCCCAAGCCTCTTTTCACTGCCGGTGCCAAATACAAGGTTTTCGTCGTTCTCTTCAAGATCCTGCCTTATCGTCTTGCTTACTGGATCGTTGGGAAAATGTACAGCTGAACAGAAAAAACCGCCCAAACGGGCGGTTTTTTGTTTGTAAAAACGATTCAGAACGGTCTCTCGTCGGAGGTGAGTTCGATCCAGTCGCACTCTGCCTTGCTGAGTTTGATCTCCAGTGTGGAAAGCGTCGACATCAGTTCTTCATGGTTCCTCGCTCCGATGATCGGCATCACATCGAGGTCTCCGGACATCGTATACGCCATGCAGATCTGCGGTACCGTGAGCCCTTTGGCTTTTGCCAGCTCCGCTGCGCGCTCCATGCGCGTGAAGTTATCGGGGTAGCAGTAACCGACTTTCAGGCCGCCGGGAATGCTGTCCGGATCCTTTTCAAACTGCTCGCGTGTGAAGCGGCCGGTGCAGAAGCCGCCCGAAAGTGCGGAATAGGACGCACAGGAGATGCCCTCTCCCGCCAGATACCTGATCGCTTCCTTATACTTCGGTCCGGAGAGCGAACCGCTGCCCATCATAAAGGGATCGCCCACCATCTCCGCGAGAGAATAATGCTCCTCCACAATGCCGAAGCCCTGCAGACCATGCGCTGCCGCATAGTCATTGGCTTCCTTGATGCGGTCCGCCTGCCAGTTCGCCGCGCCGAACACCTTTACCAGACCCTGTTTTTTGAACTTGTTCAGGGTCTCGATGATCTCGGCGACCGTAGTGCCCGGATCGTCGCGGTGCAGATAAAACACATCGATATAATCCGTATGCCATCTGGTCAGAGAGTCATGCAGCTCCGACTCCATATCGTAGGAGTGGACCGTGGTCCTGAACAGGAAGGGTTTCATGTCGAAATAGCGGGGATGGGCACACTTGGTGGTCAGGATAAAATCCTCCCGCTTGATGCCCCTGTCTCTCCACCATTTGCCGAGGGCGATCTCCGTGGAACCCAAGCGCGGGTAACCGTAGCTGTGGGCTGCATCAAGTGCGTTTACTCCCTGTTCCCACATGTCGTCCAGGATCTTGAAATTTTCTTCCGGACCGTTCGGATCCGTGATGAATGCGGTTCCCATGATGAAGCGGCTGCATTTTTTTTCAAGGCCTTTGATTTTGGTATACTCCATTGTTTCTCCTTATCTGTTGTGATACTTCCTGTTTTCAATACTTTTTTATCCCGTATGGCTATTATTGTATACATCCATCGAAAAAAAGCAAGCCTCTGCCAAAAGAAACAGAGGCTTGTTTTTCTGCTGTCTCAGAAGGGTTTTTCGTCAGAGGTGAGATCGATCCAGTCGCACTCCGCCTTGCTGAGTCTGATCTCCATCGTGGAGAGCGTGGACATCAGCTCCTCATGGTTCCGTGCGCCGATGATCGGCATCACATCCAGTTCACCGGACATCGTGTACGCCATGCAGACCTGCGGTACCGTGAGTCCCTTGGCCGCGGCCAGCTCCGTGGCGCGCTCGAGGCGCGTGAAGTTGTCGGGATAGCAGTAGCCGATCTTCAGGTTTCCGGGAACACTGTCCGGATCCTTCTCGAACTGCTCGCGGGTGACGCGGCCGGTGCAGAAGCCGCCGGAAAGAGCCGAATAGGAGGCGCAGGAAATGCCCTGCCCGACCAGATAGTTGATTGCTTCCTTATACTTCGGGCCGGAGAGAGAGCCGCTGCCCTGCATAAAGGGATCTCCCACCATCTCTGCCAGAGAGTAGTGCTCTTCCACGATGCCGAAGCCCTGCAGACCATGCGCCTCCGCATAGTCGTTGGCTTCCTTGATGCGGTCGACCTGCCAGTTGGCAGCGCCGAACACCTTTACCAGACCCTGTTTTTTGAACTTGTTCAGGGTCTCGATGATCTCGGCGACCGTTGTATTCGGATCGTCCCGGTGCAGATACAGCACGTCGACATAGTCCGTATGCCACTTGGTCAGCGAGTCATGCAGTTCCGACTCCATATCGTAGGAGTGGACCGCCGTTCTCTGCAGGAAGGGCTTCATATCGAAATAACGGGGATGGGCGCACTTCGTGGTGATGACCATGTCCTCGCGGTTGATGCCTCTGTCTCTCCACCATTTGCCGAGAGCGATCTCGGTGGAGCCGATGCGCGGGAAACCGTAGCTGTGTGCCGCGTCGATGACGTTGACACCCTGCTCCCAGGCATCGTCGAGCTTTTTGTACTCTTCTTCGGGGCCGTTGGGGTCGCTGATGGTCATCGTGCCGATGATAAAGCGGCTGCATTTCTTGTCCAGGCCTTTGATTTTGGTGTATTCCATATTTCTTCTCCCTTATGTAAATTCAAGGATTTCAGCAAAAATTATTGTATCACAAAAAGCAATTCTGTAAATAGGGAAATCGTTTTTCCTCCTGCAGATCCCAGCCTTCTGCAAATCCGTTACATGGAAACGGATCGCATTTTGTTCCGTTTTTTTGAAAAGAAAAACAGGCTCAGCAGGAAGGAGACCGCAACGCAGCCCGCACAGCCAAGGAAAATGCCCGCAAACCCGATCCGATCCGCTATCGCTCCCCAGATAAGGCCACCGAAACCGATGCCGATA
>JAGBQR010000018.1 GCA_017632775.1 Oscillospiraceae bacterium
CGCTGTTCAACCGCTATACCTCCCTGCACGCCACACTCTACGTGCTAACGCGCTGGAGTCAGATCCGTCCCATAGGACCGATCGGGGAGGAACTGATGCCGATGGTGCTCGCTCTTCGTGATCTTCGGGAAAAGCTCGTCCCCCTGCGGGACCCGGAAGAAGATATCTGGTATATCTGGGGAGAAAACATGCCCCACAGTGCCATCGCAGAAACCGCCGACTGGCGCATGGCCTTCGACACAGCGGACTTCCGCCCCTTCCTCATCCCCTACATGCTCGATGATCAGAGCTCAGTGAAGGGAAACATCGTGGTCATATCCGGAGGCGCGTATTCCTGGAGAAGCAACCGATGGGAGGGCTACGAAGCTGTACGCCGCTTCAATGAACTCGGCTACAACTGTTTTCTGCTGCAGCGGCGCGTGATTCCCTATGACCCGCAGGATGGAGCAATGGATCTGCAGCGCAGCGTACGGTATCTGCGTGCTCATGCAAAGGAATACGGTATTGCTGCTGCCGACCGGATTGCCGTAAACGGCTATTCAGGCGGCGGCATGTGCATCTGCGATATGCTTTCCGAATGCCCTCCTCTTTATGGCCCGGAGCTGCATTATCCGGATTATCTGCCGGATGAAACCGATCGACAGAGCGCAGAAGTTCAGGCTGCCCTTCTCCTGTACGGAGTCACATCGGATACGGATCAGATCGAGCGCATGAAGCGCAATCCCTCCCTTCCTCCTCTATTTCTGGTGGTGGGACAGCGGGACTTTGCCGGTTTTGACAGCGAAAGTGCCAAACTCTATCTTGCTGTCCGTTCGATCGTTCCATCAGAACTGCATATCTTTGCGGATACCGGTCACGGTTTCGGCGTGGGGCCGAGCGAAGACGTAACCTTCGCAGACCATCCTGTTGAAGGACTCCTTAAGAGCGTTATGGTCTGGCCGGGCCTTGCGGACCAGTTTCTGAAAGTCTGTTTCGGTCTGGAAAAGAGTTTCATTCCAAACGAACAGCGTCAATAATTTATGTAAACTATTACTTCTGCTTATATGCAGAAAAGGTGCGGATTTTCCGCACCTTTTCTATCGTCCAATAATTATGTTAACTCTATTATGTATCTAGAATCTCAGCTATAAATTGGAGCGAGCACGTTATCGATGTACCATTTTGCCAGCAGCATGGTAGCGCAGCGGTCCGGAGTACCGTCCGTCTCCACGGTCGCCCAGCCCTTGAAGCCGTGTTTCTTCAGCAGTTCATACAGGCCGACGAAATCCACATAACCAGCGCCCATCTCATAGAACCAGCGCTTGCCTTCATCATCATATTCCGCACCGGCCTTGAAGCGTTCTTCATCGGGAAGGCTCTTCGTGGTGGTATCCTTCAGGTGCAGGTATTTGATGCGGTCGTGCCATTTGTCATAAAACTTCACGATGTCCACGCCCATGATAGAGACCTGTGCCGTATCCAGGCAGTACTGAACATACTTCGGATCGGTCATTTCCAGGAGCTTCTCGTGGTTGCTGAGGTTCACGGCGCACCAGAATTCATTATGGATGGAGATGTCCAGTCCCTTGTCCGCTGCGCGTTTGCCCACCTCGTTCAGGGCATTGGCCACGTTTTTCAGCTGTTCATCATCCAACGGGCCGGTTCCGTAATACTGGCCGGCCGGCATGATCACCAGGTTGTTCGCACCGAGTTCCGCCAGTCCGTCAATCACCTTCTGCTGAGACATCAGGATATTCGGAAGGTTCTCTTTGCTTTCCGAGCCCATATTGATGGAGAAGCAGCCGGTCACTTTTTCGATTCCGCGCTCACGGATGAAATCCGTAAACGCGGGAAGGCTTCCAAACAGCATCCGGAGAATGCCGATCTGATACCACATCAGCTCGATTCCCTGAAACCCGGCCGTGGAGAGATACTTCAGGGTCTTGTCCCAGTCCTGATAGTAGCCGTCGGCCGTGAAATCCTTGTTGTACCACTCTTCAAAATCCTTGATCTGCTTGAATCTGGGGAAGCCCCACATATTCATCTGATAGCTGTACTTGATGTTATTCATAGCTTCTCCCCCCTGTCACTTAAAATACTTTTTCCGGAAGGCCTGCATTTTCATCATGGTCTTCTCAATGTTGAATGCTTCCTTCGATTCCATGACGATCCACTCATCGTATCCGGCATCCTTCAGCGCCTGATACGCACCGACCTTATCCACGTTTCCGTTTCCGAACGTGCAGTAGACGCGCTGTTTCTCCCCTTCCTGCGGTGCTTCCGGCATCGGTGTGGCAAAGCAGCCGACCTTGTCCACAAACTCCGTATCATCCATCTTGACGCTTCCGAGACGGCCGGCATATTTTCTTACCATCTCCACAGGATCCGCTCCTGCGATATAAAGCTGTGCCAGATCCGGACTGTAGCAGACGGATTCCGGCAGTTTTTCCATCAGCGAATCGATCAGCGTACCGCGGAACAGTCCGTAGAATTCATTCCGGAGGGAAAGCTTGATCCCTTCGCTTTCCGCCATCTCCGCCATTTTCACAATAGTGTCCGCTATACGGTCTTCATAGTTCTCCTGGATATCGCTTCCATGGAACATTCCCATAAACATTCCGAACATGGGTGAGGGTGAAAAAATCAGGTCCTTGCTGCCGGCTTCGCTGAGAACAGCGATCGTCTCTTCCGCAAGAGCAAGTGTGCAGTCAAAAATCGCCTCCCGCGGCTTGTTGTCCTCCATCATGGTTGAGAGGATGTTCTGCGCAGTGATGTGCAATCCCGAGAGGCCTTCCGCGATCCCGCACTCCTGCAGGAAGGCCTGATAATTGGCAATCGAGCCGTATTTTGTCCGGATCGCTTCCGCACAGACCGGTGCTGCTCCGCGTCCGCCGTTAAAGCTCCAGGCCTGGAACGGAATCTCCATCCCGTCATACCCGCAGACGCCGATCATCTCGCTCATTTCGTTCCAGTACCACAGGGCAAGCTGGGATCCGCAGCTTGTGGTGCCGAGGCTGAATGAATACTTCATTTCTTCTTCCTTTCTGTGTTGATTGTTTCAAACCGGAGATGCCCGAAGCCGCGAGGAAGCGGCATCAGGCATCTCATTTCTCTTATTCCAGCGGTGGATCCGGCTGTGCATCCATGTTGAAGCCGGAAGTATGCGGTCTGTCCTCGTTGTAGACTTCCAAAAACATGCCGATTTCTTTGGTCAGATCAAAATAGGAATAGTCCATACCGACGCTGGGCGCCTTGCCGTTGAGCCAGACATCCTTGCCGGAAAGCCGTTTGGCGCGTGCCCCGAATTCTTCATAGGTATCGTCTGTGAGGACGGCAAAGTGGTGGACACCGGGCCCGTGCTCCTCAATCCAGGTCTTCAGCGGACCGGAATTGGGCTGTATGAACTCCCACTGGATCCCGAAAGCAGTACAGAATTCCGACTTGTTATCCAGAACCGCCGGCTTCCCGTTGATCGTATAATCGGTGACCGGTCCCCCGAAATCCTCTTTCGGTGCCCAGTTCGTGAAGCCATATTCATCCCGAAGGATCTGCTTTGTCTTTTCCACATCTTCCACAATGCAGCAGACCTGAAGAAAACGTTTGATCGCCATAGTATTTCCTTTCCAATCTGTATGTATTCCGGCAGACCGCTCCGCCGTTCCTGCTACAGGCTGATTCAACTATAGCATTCCATCCAGGCAATGTCAAAGCATTTGGACCTGTAAATAAAACAAAGCGGAGCAGAGAGAATCTCTGCTCCGCTCAATATTTTCCACGGTTATCTGAACCAGCCTCTCACCCGTTCGAAAAAGGCAGAAACGTTGCGGAAAAATGTCTGCACCTTCTGTGCAAATCCCGCCACATTGTCCTTTGCCTCGGAGATCTTTCCGACTGTTTCCTGGATCTGAGACACATGATCGATCAGAGAATCGATGTTCACCTTCTCCAGTCTGCGGCACCATTGAAGGATCTGCATCACTTCCTCGTCACTCAGACGGATCCCGTTCGCCGCCGCGATGTTCACGATCTCAGCACGCAGCTGCTCATCGCTCATCTGCTCTGTCTCTCTGAGAATCTGCTTGACTTCGCTGATGATCGCGGTCGCTTCTTTGCTGCCAATCGCCTCGGAAAGGTCACCGGTGAGCGTCAGTTCCTCTGTGCTCACCTTCTTGGCTTCCGTATCCAGCTCTTCTCCTGTGATATGTTCATACGCTTTATAGATACCGGTCAGGGCGGCCGTACCGCTGACTTCGAACGGGGCTGCCACAATGATCCGTGCGTCAGTCACACCGGCGGTAGTCAGGGCATTGATATACATCTCGGGTGTACACCAGGTGATGTTATAGGTTTTTACATCCATTCCCGCGCCCGGTTCCAGAACTTCCACATAAACGCAGGAGATGGATCTCGTTCCTATCAGTGGATCTGCCACAAGCCCTTCCAGATAGGCACGCTCTTCGGCATTCGTGACCTGCAGTTCCGTTACGCTGCCCCGCTCGATGCCAAAGATCGCATATACAACGTTTATCTGTTCCTCCGTGAGGTTCGCACCGATCACTGCACAGTTCTGCGGTCCCTCTGCCCAGGCCGTTATGCAGGATCCGGCAAGCAGGGCCACCATCAGGACCGTTATAAGGATCTTTTTCATGGATTCTCCTTCTGCGGATGTCTTCCGCATACGGGTGCATGGTATCACAGCCAGGGTCCCAGTTAACGAACAAACTGTGAATTTCCCGGCTGAATATGAAACCGGCACCGGAATGTCTTCCGGTGCCGGTGATTTCGCCTTTTTATTTCGCGTTTTTTGCCAGATCGCAGAGAGCGGTGAAAGCGGCGGGATCATGGATCGCTGTCTCAGAGAGCATCTTGCGGTTCAGATCGACCCCGGCAACCTTCAGGCCATGCATGAAGGTCGAATAATTCATCCCGTTCTGCTTGCAGCCCGCGCTGATACGGGTGATCCACAGCTTGCGGAAATCTCTCTTTTTCTGTTTGCGGCCAACATAAGCATAACGCCCGGATTTCATCATCTGCTCGTTCGCCATCTTGAAGTGACGGGACTTGTTGCCCCAGTAACCCTTTGCAAGACCAAGGATCTTTTTTCTGTGCTTGCGGGTCATCATTGCGCCTTTAACTCTAGCCATTTATATAATCCTCCTAATACTCTTTGCCTGTCCCGATCATTTGTACGGGATCATCTTTTTGATCGTAGCTTCGTTGGTCTTGTCCGCATAAGTCTCAGAGCGGAGTCGACGGCAGCGCTTCGAATCTTTCTTCGTGAGGATATGGCTCTTGTAAGCGTGAGCACGTTTTACTTTCCCTGTCTTGGTAAGTTTGAATCTTTTCTTTGCACCGCTGTGGGTCTTCAGTTTGGGCATGATCATTACTCCTTTACGTTGGGTTATTACACAGGTCTTCCCTGCATAAAGCATTATGATTATTCTGCGCTTGTCTTTTCTTCGGTCGCGGTTCCTTCAGCCGGGGCTTCCGGTTTCGCAGCCTTGTTCTTGGAAGATTTCTTTGCCGGTACCACAGGCTTCGGAGAAAGGAACATGGACATATTCCGCCCTTCCAGCTTGGGAGCCTTGTCCATGTTGGCAAGCTCCGCGCATTTGGCGGCATAATCCTTCAGCAGGACCACTCCGATATCCGTATGCGCCATCTCTCTGCCGCGGAAACGGATGGATACTTTCACCCGGTCGCCGTCAGCAAGGAATTTCTGGCCGTTCTTGAGCTTCGTGTTGAAGTCGTTCTCGCCGATGCTCGGAGACATACGGATCTCTTTGATCTCAATGGTCTTCTGGTTCTTTCTTGCTTCCTTCTCTTTCTTGGACTGCTCGAAGCGGAACTTGCCGTAGTCCATGATGCGGCAGACGGGCGGATTCGCGTTCGGCGCGATCTTCACAAGGTCGAAGCCACGCTCTTCCGCAATCTTTTTGGCATCGTCCGACGACATGATCCCCAGCTGCTCCCCGTCCTCTCCAATGAGGCGGATCTCGCTGTCGAGTATTTCTTCATTGATCTGATGCTCTGTGTTGGCGATCGATAACACCCCCGATGAAAAAATAAGCGCAGATGACCGGCATCCGCGCATAAAGTCACAATCCTCCCGCATGGGAGATCTGCGAATCTATTGACCGATCCTGGCTGAACGCCGGATGGTGAGGACGGATACCGTGCCTTCTTTATTTCAGCTTTCTAAATATAGCAGTACGATTTTGCTTTGTCAAGCAAAAAGTTTACTCATTTCCTTCATTTTCCATCTGGATCGCCAGTTTTACGATCCTGCTGGTTCCGAGGCGCTCCGCACCAAGACGGATGAACTCCTCGGCATCCTCCAGAGACCCAATGCCGCCGGCTGCCTTCACTTTCACTTCCGGGGCGCTGTATTGCCGCATCAGAGCCACATCTTCCGGTGTGGCGCCGCCTTTGGAGAAGCCCGTAGACGTCTTGATGAAGTCCGCTTTGCACTCCGATACGATGCCGCAAAGCTTCACTTTCTCCTCATCCGTGAGCAGACAGCACTCGATGATCACTTTCAGTACATGTCCCTGCGTCGCACGGCGTACGGCAAGGATGTCATTTTTAACGGCATCCCAGGCTTTGTCCTTCACCATGGACAGGTTGATCACCATATCGATCTCATCCGCGCCATTCTTCACCGCGTCCCCCGCTTCAAAGGCTTTGGCGGCCGTGGTCATATAGCCGTTCGGAAAACCGATGACCGTGCATATTTTCAGCCGTTCACCCGCATAGCGTTTCGCACCGGCCACATGGCAGGGCGGGATGCAGACGCTGGCACAGGAAAAACGGATCGCCTCATCGCAGAGAGTCCGGATCTCTTCCGATGTGCAGTCCGTGCGGAGAAGAGTATGATCGCATTTATTGAGAATATCGGAAATCTCCATATCGTACCTCATTCCTGTTTATATGATCACAGATTCAGAAAAGAACCGCACTGGCAATCCCAAAGTAGATCAGCAGGGAAAGCGCATCCACGATCGTAGTGATGAACGGACTCGCCATGACAGCCGGATCGAACCCCAGCTTCTTGGCCAGCATCGGCAGAGTGCATCCCACACACTTGGCTACAAAAATGGTAAGCGCCATTGTTGCACACACCACTGCCGCCACAGGAAGCGTAACATCGGTGTTGCCGAAAAGCAGCCGGTCTACAAGCATCACTTTCGCAAAACACGCGCCAGCCAGAGCCACCCCGCAGAGCACGGCTGTCCGGATCTCTTTCCAGATAACCTGCGGGAGATCCGAGAATTCCAGTTCTCCGAGGGAAAGCGCACGGATGATCGTAACGGAGGACTGTGAGCCGGAATTACCGCCTGTGTCCATCAGCATCGGGATAAAGGCTGTAAGCACCACCAGCTGCGCAAGCGCGTTTTCAAAGCGGGTGATGATCAGGCCAGTAAAAGTGGCCGAGACCATAAGAAGAAGCAGCCAGGGAATCCGGTGGGTGAAAAGGTCGAACGGCGTCGACCGCAGATAGGTCTTGTCGGACGGCGTCATACCGGCCATGATCTCGATATCTTCCGTTGCCTCGTCTTCCATAACATCCATCGCATCGTCGAATGTGATGATACCGACCATGCGGTCCTCACTGTCAACGACCGGAAGGGCAAGGAAGTTGTACTTGGAGAGCATGCGGGCCACTTCTTCCTGGTCGGCATGCGTGTTCACCGAAATCACATTGGTGTCCATGATCTCGCTGACGGGCGTATCGTCGTCCTGGGCGAGAAGAAGGTCCTTCACAGAGACGAAACCAAGAAGGTTCCGATCCTTTGTGACATAACAGGTGTAGATCGTTTCCTTATCCACACCGGTACGACGGATACGGGTGATCGCCTCCTCCACCGTCATGTTCGGCCGGAGCGAGACATATTCCGTCGTCATGATCGACCCGGCGGAGTTTTCGGGATAGCGCAGGATCTCGTTGATCTGTTTGCGCATCTCAGGGTCCGCCTGTTCAAGGATCCTTCGTACAACATTCGCGGGCATCTCTTCCACAAGATCCACCGCGTCATCCACATACAGTTCGTCCACGACTTCACGCAGCTCCGAATCCGAGAAACCGCGGATCAGCATTTCCTGCAGCTCCGGTTCCATCTCAACGAACGTCTCCGCCGCCTGCTCCTTAGGAAGAAGCCGGAAAAGCAGCGGAAGCCGGTCTTCTTCAAGTTCCTCGAAGAGTGCCGCCACGTCCGCGGGATTCATCGTTACCAGGATATCTTTGATCGTGGAATATTTCTTTCCGGCCAGCAGTGCGGAAAGCGTGCTTTCAACAGTGATCGAATGTTCTGCCATGGCAGCCTCCTGTTCCGTTCATGATAGGTCATCCAGAAGTCTGTTCAGCAGACGGAAAACAGGCTACTCCGAAACGGAAACGTCCCAATGGCGCCGTTCCGGACCACGCCTACTTCGGCCTGCTGATGTACCCGTACTTCCACCGTCCACGGACGTTTCCCCCTTTCTTTTTATATCGGAATCCCAGCCGGTTTCTTAAGTTTCACCAGTTAATAAAGTGTATATTTTTCGTTTCTTTTTGTCAAGAAAAAACGGCGCCGCAGCACCGTTTCTCTGTGTTCATTTTTTCATAACGAAAGACTTTCCGTCGATCGCCCGCATGGTCGCCAGGATCCCGTCCAGATGATCGTATTCATGCTGGATCAGTTCCGCCATATCGTCGTCCATGCGCATCTCCCGTTTTTCCCAGCTCTCATCCGTATAACGCAGAATGCAGTGACGGTATCTGCGTACGCGGACAAGGAGTTTCGGAAAGGACATGCAGTCGTCCATAAGCTCCATCATTTCATCCCCGATGAACTCAAGTTCCGGATTTATGATGACATAGGGTTTATCTGTAAGGATGCAGATCAAACGCTTGAGCACTCCGATCTGCGGTGCTGCGATCGCCCGTCCGAAGCCGTAATCCCGGCGGATGGCCCGGATACAGTCAAACATGTCATTGAAGACCGGGCGAAGTTCAGGCAGTTCTTCCCGCTCCACCGCTGCGGACACCTCATACAGTCTCGGATCACCTAAAAGCAGGATATCCCGTTCCATATTCGTTTCCTCTCTGTCTACATTTATTGCTGCCCCGGATCACAAACGCTTTTCCCTTCCCGGATCATCCGGAAAAGCAGGGACACCGGAAAAACTCTTTTCCGGTGTCCTGATCTCCGGGTCCTGTCGGAACGAGCGTTCCCTCTTGCTTACTCCTTTGAAAGGGAGCCTTTTCCGGAACGGGTCTTCGAGTAGAGGAAAAGCAGCAGGGTGCCGATCACGCCCATGGATACCGCGTTGGAAAGCGCGGCAACCGCGCCCTGGGTGAACACCAGATTCGCCGGTTCGCCGTAGATGACGATATCCAGCACCGGAGCAACGATGATCCACGAAATCACATTCGCAACGACCTGGAAGATGTTGAAAAGCAGAATATCCTTTCCGCGGAAGACACCCTCATCCACCTTCAGGCGAGGATAAACGAGTCCCACGATGAACCCGGAGATCCCGGATGCGATCACCCAGCTCCACCAGGGAGATCCATACTGTACCGCGTCGGATACGGCATGTCCGATGAATGCGATGAGAAATCCCGCGATGGGTCCGAACATGGCAGCAAAGAACGCTCCGATGCCGTATGCAGTCTGGACATCCGTCTCCGGGATTCCGGTCGGGACTTTGACGTACATGAACAGAAGCATGAACAGCGCAGCGCCTATACCCGTGGCCACGATGGTCCTGGTCTTGAAATCGAAAAGCTTTTTCATTGATGAACAGCCCCCTGTATTATTTGGATAAGGATATAAAATCACGCTTTTCGCACTTTGTCAATCCTTGCAAAACTCGATCACCCATTCCGCACCGAAACCGAAGCCGAATTCCTGCTCGAGGGAACCACGGCTCACCGCCATCGCCACCTTCATCAGTTCATTGTTGTAGAGCACCGGTTCACCATCCCGGGCAAAACCGAAGCTCTGATGAAAAAGCACCTTCCTGTCAAACAGTGTCTTTCCGTCAGACCGGATCGTCGTATGTATCCGATCTCCATAGGAAAACCCTGCCCGGAGAAAGTCCTCCAAGGGGATGTTGGTCCAGAGATTGCCGAAATTCGGGTCATCGATCTCAAAAATGCCCTGCACGTGTCCTTCTTCGACAACCGGATCCAGGACCGGATGCATGACGATCTCGTCCACAGGATAGGCTGGTCCCACTCCTTCGTAATCGATGATTCCGGAAGCAAGACGCGCTGCGGTATATCCGAACAGGTCTCTCCCATGGAAGATCGCGACGCCCCGGGTGGAGGCCAGCCGGTTTACCCTTTCGTCGATCTCACGGACTTCCAGAATACCGAATTCCCGGCGGATATGCGTCAGCGTCCCGTTATCGGGTGTCACAACATAATACCCGTTGGCTGTACGCGCCACGCAGGCACGACGAGCCGTGCCGACTCCAGGATCGACCACGGAAACATAAATCGTGCCTTCCGGCCAGAAAGGCAGGGACTGCATCAGCCGGTAGCTGGCTGACCATGTATCGAACTTCGGGATCTCGTGCGTCCCGTCAAAGATCTCCAGTTCCCGGTCCACCGTTTTCACTACTCCGTACATGGAGCTTACCGCACCTTCCTTATAGGTGAAGTCGGTCTGAAAAACCAGAATCGGCTTGTCGAACATAGCCATTGTATTTCCTCCTGTTCATTGAACGAACGGATTCCAGTACCGTCCGTGATCAATCCCGAATGCCATTGCCAGAGCTCCCGCCATGATCAAAACGCTGACAAGGATGGACAGCGCGTCGTTTTTATGCAGGGGTCGGAAGGCATACCATGTGCGTTTTTTGTATTTCCCGAATCCTCGGAGATCCATGGCATTGCTGATCACCTCCACCCGGTCGAGGGAAGAAAAGATCAGCGGAACAAAGATACTCATGATGTTTTTCAGCCGGGTCCGCAGGCGCTCCTTTCGGGACATGTCCAATCCCCTTGCCTGCTGTGCCAGGGAAATGTCATTATAGTCACGGATCATGTCGGGGAAATAACGAAGCGTCAGCGAAAACGCGATGGAAACCTTATAGTTCACTCCCACTGAGCTGAGAGAGGCCGCGAACTCGCTGGGGTTGGTCGTGAGAAGAAAGATCATTCCCAGCGGAATCACGGAGAGGTACTTCGTCACCTTTGTTCCCTGATACAGCAGCTGCTCCGCGGTAACAACATAACGATCCGTGATCTGAAACAGAACGTGTTTCGCCCCGTACAGTTCCACACCATACTGGGGACTGAACAGATAGGTAAGAACGAAGTTGATGGCGATGAACACCAGCACATAGTACAGCATGATTTTGATCTGTGAAAAGCGGATCTCAGAGGCGCGCAGCACACAGAATGAAAACACAAGGACCGCAAGAATCACACGGATATCATAGGAATACATGACGGTGAACGTCAGGATCAGAAAGCAGAGGAGCTTCGTCACTCCGGAGAGGTTGAACACAAAGTTGTCCCGCTCGATATAATCAAACAGCTTCGCTTTCACACCGGCGTTCCTCCTCGTAATCGATAAACTGCTGAACGAAGCCCTGCGGGTCAGGAAGATCCGCTTTCCGGGCAAGTTCATACAGGCTTGTCAGTTTCAGATTCGCCCGTTCCGCCATCTCCGCAACGGTCAGAATCTCCACAGCGCTGCCGTCACCGATTTTTCTCCCTCCTGCGAGCACGATGGCATGAGGGGTATATTCCAGCATCAGGTGCATATCGTGAGTGATCATGAGTATGGTTATGCCCTGCCTGTTCAATCCGCGCAGAAATTCCATAATATCCGTATAGTGACGCAGATCCTGCCCGGCCGTAGGTTCATCCAGGATCAGGATCTGAGGATCCATCACCAGCATCGATGCGATCGTCACCCGCTTCTTCTGTCCGAAGGAAAGGGCAGCCACAGGCCAGTTGCGCATGGGAAAAAGGCCGCAGATCTTCAGCGCGTGCTCTACCCGCTCGCGCACCTTCTCCTCCGGAGTTCCGCGGATGCGAAGTCCCAGGGCGACCTCATCAAAAATCATGGGCTTGGAAATCATCTGGTTTGGATTCTGCATGACATAGCCGATCTTCAGGGAACGCTCCTTTATGGTCCAGTCCCGTATGGACTGCCCTTCATACAGGATCTCACCGGCATCCTCGTGCACGAATCCGCAGATAAGCTTGGCCAGCGTGCTTTTTCCGGCTCCGTTCGTCCCCACGATCGAAACCATTTCACCACGCCGGATATCAAGGGAAATATCCTGCAGCGTCGGCCGGTTCTTCGTATAACGGAAGCTGAGACCCCGCACGGAAAGCAGCACTTCCCCCTGCGGCGGTTCCGCATGAGGAGGGCGCGCCGCAGCCCATTGCCGGAGAGGTTCCCGCACCTGACTGATGTCCAGCGTATCGATATAGCCCGGCCCCAGCGCGGGCATAAGTTCCACCCCCGCGTATTTGAGGGCCGTGACATAGAGCGGCTCCCGAATGCCCAGCCGGGGCAGGAGGTCCGAGGAAACCAGTTCATCCGGCGCTGAATCCGAAACGATCCGTCCTTCGCTGATCACCAGCACCCGGTCCACATGCCGGTAGAGCACATCCTCCATACGGTGTTCGATAATAACGATGGTCTTATTATACTCCCGGTGTATACGGTCGATCAGATCGATGGCCGTCTTCCCGGTGAGCGGGTCCAGATTGGCCAGCGGCTCATCGAAAAGGAGAACCTCCACATCGTCCACCATCACCCCCGCCAGAGCTGTCCGCTGCTTCTGACCTCCGGAAAGCTCAAAGGGAGAAGAGGAAAGCAGCGCACCCATATCCACCATGTCCGCCACACGCTGCACCGTCTCCTTCATCTCCGCCTGAGCCGTGCGATCATTTTCCAGCGCGAACGCGATGTCCTCGCCCACCGTCAGACCGACGAACTGTCCGTCCGAATCCTGCAGGACAGTACCAACCGTTTTGGAGCGCTCAAACAGGCTGCTCTTCTCCGGATCCTTTCCCGCCACAGTCATCGTTCCCGTGACTGTACCCTTGTACGCATAAGGGATCAGACCGTTAATGCAGTGTGCCAGCGTGCTTTTCCCGGAGCCCGAAGGGCCGACGATCAGGATCTTCTCCCCGGGATAGATCTCAAGTTCGATATTGAACAATGTCGGCTCTTTCTGGCTGAAATACTGAAACGTGAAATCACGAAAGGAAATGATCGGTTCCTTCGTCTGCATACTTCCTCCCGAGCATTTATTCAAAGGTTACAGGTTTTATCTGATGCAAGCCTATCATGGCCGGATGCTCTTTGTCAACGGGCTGCGCCGCTCCGTCTTTCTCCTTCATGCATGTATCAATGGATCTCTGCACGGAAGATGTCCGAGATCTCATGCAGGGTTATAAATGCGGTAGGGTCTTCCGAATAAACCATCTCTTTCATCTGTGTGACCTGAAAACGGTTGACTACAAAGTAAATGACCGTCTTTTTCTTTCCGGAGAAGCCCCCCACCGCTTCCACGCGGGTCGTGCCCCGTTCGAAGCGTCCCACGAGTTCCCGGCTGATCGTATCCGGTTTTTCCGTTACGATCATGGCACATTTCTCCCGGTCAAAGCCGTCTACGATAAAATCGATGGTCTTCAGCCCGGCCATATAGGTGATGATCGAATACAGCGGAAGGATCCAGCTGTGCAGGAGGATCCCGCACAGGCTGTACAGGATCACATTGTAGCTCATAACGAACGTACCCACGGAGATACCGATCTTTTTCGCATAGATCACCGAAAGGACCTCGATCCCGTCGACAGATCCCCCAAAGCGGATCGTCAGGCCGCTTCCGATACCCGAAATGATCCCGCCGAACACCGCGCAGAGAAGCAGATCACTCCCTGCCAGCGGGGAGGAAAAACGCACATCGACCGGCAGGACGTCGGTAATGATCCAGGCAGCAACCGAATAGACGGCTACGGTATAAAGCGACCGTACAGTAAACAGCTTTCCCTGTTTTTTCAGTCCGAAAAGAAAGACCGGAACGTTCAGAAGCAGAAGGAATACCGTCAGCGGGATCCCGGAGACCTGCGCCAGCAGCATCGATGTTCCGGATATGCCGCTGTCGTACAGATCGACCGGTGAGAGGAACATGACCACACCGACCGCGTTGATCATTCCTGAGACCGTAAGGATCCCGGTCCGTTTCCAGTCCGGTTTCCTCGT
Organism: Oscillospiraceae bacterium; assembly: GCA_017632775.1. GTDB lineage: Bacteria > Bacillota > Clostridia > Oscillospirales > Oscillospiraceae > Limivicinus. Next base: position 14,205 of record JAGBQR010000018.1, read on the forward strand.
TTTCAGTGCACGGAAAAGGACCGTGTCTTTTTTCTTTCTTTTCTCTTTCCTCTTTTTCATTTTCTTTCCTCCTGTGACCGTGGTCCGAACAGTATATCCCTTCTTTTGCCGGAGACTGTAAACAATCCATGAATGGCCGCCGTGAAACGTCTTTTCTTAACGGCATCTTTACGGACAGGTGATTAGCTTAGCGGAACCTTTATGGGTACGGATGCTATAATACATTCGATTTCGGAACGGGAGGACATATGATCGATGGATATGGTGCACATCTCACTCGGAACGGCAGGCATCGTTGTAGTCATGGGTATGGGAGTTGTTTTTCTGGGACTGATCCTGCTGATGTTCGTTGTAAAGCTCATGAGCCGTCTGATGATGCGAAAGCAGAAAGCGGAACCGGTGCAGGCTTCTGCGCCTGATCCGAGCCCGGCTTCCGAACCCGCTCCGGGAAGCGCAGGTGACCTGAAGCTGTATGACACCGATCCGCGGGATGCAGCAATGATCATGGCCATCGTGGCGGACTCGCTCGGAAAGCCGCTGAACGAGCTGCGCTTTAAGTCGATCCGTGAGATCAAAGACTGACAGCTTTTTCCAGTCCAGCCGTCAGCCTCACCCGTGTTTTCTTTGAACCCTCCGCAGCAAGTATAACGGAAAGGAGATGTTCAGCATGATCGCAGTGGCAGCTGCAGCCACCGTTGTCGCAATCTTTGCCGTTCTCTATCTCGTGATCAAGAAATTCGGCTGATACGAAAAACTCCCTGTGGAAGGGAGTTTTTTTAACGACATCTTAACGGTGGAAATGGTATACTGGTTTCATGAAACACATTATTTCCATTCTGAAAAAGCACTGTCCCGTTTCCCTGCGGGACTCGATCATTTTCCTTGCTGCGATCTCTGTAAGCTCTGTCTTCTGCATTCTTCTCCAGCAGCTCACGACCAGCGACACACACGTCCCGTTGATCTTCGTTCTCACTGTTCTGATCATCGCTCTGGTGACGAACGGATACTTCTACGGGATCCTTGCCGCACTCGTGAGCGTTTTTGCCGTTAACTGGGCCTTCACCTATCCGTATATGAAGCTGGACTTTTCGATATACGGGTATCCGCTCACCTTTATCACGATGCTGGCCGTGAGCATTGCCGCTTCCATGCTGGCCACCGGGCTGAAGGAAAAGGATCGCTATATCCGGGAGACCGAAGCCGAAAAAATGCGCTCCATGCTGCTGCGATCCGTATCGCATGATCTGCGCACTCCCCTGACGACCATCGGCGGTTCGATCTCTGCCGTGCTCGCCGCTTCGGATCCGTCCGATGAAGCGTGCCGGGAACTGCTGGAAAACGCGAAGAAAGACTCGGAATGGATGTACCGGATGGTGGAGAACCTCCTCTC
>JAGBQR010000019.1 GCA_017632775.1 Oscillospiraceae bacterium
AGTACATTATTCCGTCTCCCCTTTCTGTCGGATGATGAGCCTGTTAGGGGTACCTTCCATACCTAAGACACCACGGATCTGGTTTTCCAGATAACGCTGGTAGGAAAAATGGAACAGTTCCCGTGAATTGCAGAAAACAACAAAGGTCGGAGGCCGGACTCCGGTCTGCGTGATATAATAAATCTTCAGTCTGCGGCCTTTATCTGTGGGAGGCTGCACGCGTGCCTGCGCGTCTGCCAGCACATCATTGAGCATACCGGTGGTGATGCGCATGGCATTCTGATCCGCAACGAAATTGATAAGCTCAAAAAGCTTGTCCGTTCGCTGCCCTGTAAGCGCGGAGATGAACAAGACCGGAGCATAACTCATAAAGCTGAGATCCCGAAGGATCTCCTTCCGCATCTTCTCCAGGGTCCCGGTCTCTTTTTCCACCAGATCCCACTTGTTCACGACAATGATGCTGGCCTTTCCCGCCTCATGAGCAAGGCCTGCGATCTTCGTATCCTGCTCCGTCACCCCGTCGCGTGCATCGATCAGGATCAGACAGACCTCCGCGCGCTCGATCGCCATCTGGGCGCGCATCACCGAAAACTTTTCCACGCGTTCTTCCACGCGGGATTTGCGCCGGATCCCGGCAGTATCGATAAAGACATATTTCCCGTACTGATTCTCATACGGACTGTCCACCGCATCCCGGGTCGTACCGGCCACATCACTCACGATCACGCGTTTTTCCCCGAGAATATGATTCACCAGAGAGGATTTCCCCACGTTCGGTTTCCCTATCACCGCCACGCGGATCGCATCGTCTTCTGTTTCCTCCTCATCCGCGGGCGGAAAATACCGCAGGCACTCGTCCAGCAGTTCTCCGGTCCCGTGGCCGTGGATCGCCGATACGGGGATCGGGTCTCCGAGTCCCAGCGAGTAAAACTCATAGACCGCCGGATCGGTCGGTCCGGTGGAATCTGCTTTGTTGACCGCAAGAACGACCGGCTTCCGGGAACGGAGAAGGCGGTTCGCCACTTCCTTGTCTGCCGCAGTCACTCCCGTACGTATATCTGTAACGAGTACGATGACATCTGCTGCGCTGATGGCGATCTCAGCCTGTTCCCGCATGAAAGCCAGTATCTCATTATCGGTTGAAGGCTCAATGCCTCCCGTATCCACGATGTCGAACTGCCGGCCGCACCATTCACATTCCGCATATAACCGGTCTCTGGTCACACCCGGCGTGTCTTCCACGATCGAGAGCCGCTGCCCGACAAGCTTGTTGAACAGCATGGACTTCCCGACGTTCGGTCTTCCGACAATGGCTACTAATGGTCTTGACATGGTTGTATCCTTCACTCAGCCGGATTATACCGGTAATACTCTGTTTCTTCCCCGTCTGACGGCTCCGGGGAATCGGCTTCTGTCCCGAACATGGCATCGAGCAGCTCAAAGCCATCCTGTCTGACAGGGACCATTCGGACACCCAGTTCCTCTTCCGCCTGTCTGAGCGTTACATCATCCAGGAAGTCCCTTTCTTCGCGCCGTATCATATTCTGCGAGAGGATGAGCCTCTCTCCGAGTTTTCTCCCTTTCAGCTGGGCGATCATGTCCCGTCCTGTGATCAATCCGGTCACGTTGATCTCCGGACCGAAGAAATCGTTCCGGACCTCATAGACTTCTCCCTGCAGAGCGGGGAATCTCCTTTTCGCCTCCTCAAGCAGCGAACGGATGTAGGGGGCGGCCGCCTCTCCGGCAACGACGGAAAACGGTTTTCCGTCCGGCTCATCCGCCAGAGCCAGCGCAGAGCGGAATTCCGCCTCAAGCAGGCGGATCATCCCGACCCCGTTTTCCAGCTGGGTATGCTCTTCGTAATACTCATCCGGGGGAAGCGGGATCTCTGCTTTGATATACAGTTCATCCGAGCAGAAAAAGATACGGCTTCCGTGCTTCTGCAGGCATTCTTCCGCAAAAGAAGAGACCGTCCCGATCACTTCCTTTGCCAGTTTCTCTGTAAAAGGCCGCAGCGGAAAAAGTCCGTCCCGGTATCTCGTCAATCCCACCGGGACAACGGAAACACTGTGTACCGCCGGATACAGGCTCTCAAGGTCCCGCATCGTCTGCATCAGCGCGTCTCCGTCGTTGATTCCGGGACAGCAGACGATCTGGCAGTTCATGACGATCCCCGCATCCGCCAGCGAACGCATGATCTCCAGGCATTCTCCCGCACGCGGATTTCGCAGCATCCTCCTGCGCAGTTCCGGATCCGTTGCATGGACAGAAATGTTCACCGGACTGATATGAAGCGCCTCGATCCGCTCGATTTCTCTTTTTGAAAGATTCGTCAGGGTGATATAGTTGCCCATCAAAAAACTCAGCCGCGCGTCGTCATCCTTGAAGTACAGGGTCTTCCGCATTCCGGGAGGAAGCTGATCGATAAAGCAGAAAATGCAGTTGTTCGCGCAGGACCTGGGAGCATCCATCAGATAGCTCTCGAAGTCCAGCCCCAGATCTCCGCCCTCGTTCTTGATCACATGGAGCGTATACCGTTCTCCCGTGGAGGCTTCCATCACGACCTCCAGTTTCTCGTCATAGGCGAAGTATTTATAGTCAAGCACATCCCGGATAATGTGTCCGTTGACAGACACGAGAGAATCTCCCTCGGATACTTTTCCCCGAAGCGGGCTTCCCTCGTCGATACTCTTGATCTTATTTTTCATATCGGGCACGAAAAGCAAAAGGAGGTCAGGCATCTTGCCTTCCCTCCCTTAAGCTCTTTACTTGCTCTCCTCGACATTGATGACAGTGCGGCCATTATACTGACCGCATGCCTTGCAGGCGCGATGAGGCATGCAGAATGCTCCGCAGTTGGGGCACTTGATGATGCCGGGTGCTGTGAGCTTCCATGTGGAAGAACGCCTTTTGTCACGTCTCTGCCGTGATACCTTTCCCTTCGGGACCGCCATGATGACACCTCCTGATAGCAGCTGTTCTGAGCAGCCAGATTAATCTTTATCCAAAAGCTGCTCAAGCACAGCAAATCTTGGATCGACCTGTTTTTTGCACGTACACGTGCCCGTATTCAGATTAACGCCGCAGCCGGGACAGATCCCTCTGCAATCCTCCCTGCAGAGGAATTTGGTTTCCATGTCCAGAATGAAACAGGTGGAAACCACTTCATCCAGATCGATCCCGTCCTCTTCCAGAATGAAAAGTTCAGGATTCTCTTCATTTTCCTCTTCGGCAATAATCACATCAAGCTGCGTGACTTTTTCACTTTCGAACTCCGACCCGCAGCGGTCGCATATACAGAGCATCACCGCTCCTGCTTCGCCCGTCAGACGGAGGATCCCGGCTTCATTATAGATCCGCCCTCTTGCGTGAAGAGGAGACTTATAGCTCTTAACGGAATCAAATTCAAGATTATCGGATTCGATATCCCGGTCAAAAGATACACTCTTTCCGGGAACCTCGATGATCTCGTGCAAATCAAGCCGCATATCATTCCCCGTTCTGTGAAAAGCCCTGCAACGTCAGCCTTGATATTATAGTTGACTTGTAAAGGCTTGTCAACACAATTTTCGTGTTGTATAATCCAAAAAAACAGTTTTTCGGAAGATTCTATGAAAGATTTTACGATCGGAAAAAATGACGCCGGTCAGCGTCTCGACCGGTTTGTCGGGAAAGCGGTCCCGCTCCTTCCCGATTCTCTTCTTCAGAAGTATATACGCCTGAAGAGGATAAAAGTCAACGGAAAAGGATCCCGACGGGATTACCGGCTCGCAGCCGGCGATCTCGTGGCGCTGTACATCAAGGACGAGTTTTTTGAAGCTCCCCGTGAAGAGAACTCCTATCTCAAGATCGGGACCCCGCGGGTAGACATCGTATATGAGGACGAAAACATCCTTCTGGCGGATAAAAAACCCGGTGTCCTCTGTCACAGTGCGGGTGTCTGGGATTATAACACGCTCATTGCCAACATACAGGCCTATCTCGCTCAGAAAGGAGAATGGAACCCGCATGCGGAAAACTCCTTTGCGCCTGCTCTCTGCAACCGTATCGACCGGAACACCGGAGGAATCGTCATCGCCGCGAAAAACGCAGAGGCTCTCCGGATCCTGAACGACAAAATCCGGGATCGCGAGATCGAGAAATACTACCTGTGCGCCGTTCAGGGCCGTCCCCGCCCTGCGGAAGGCAGGCTGGAAAACTATCTGTTCAAGGATTCCGTCAGAAACCAGGTCTATGTCCGCGACCGCAGTGAGCCCGGAGCAAAGACTGCCGTCACCGAATACCGTGTCCTGCGCTCGAAAAACGGTCTCTCTCTTCTGGAGTGCCGCCTTCTCACCGGACGCACCCATCAGATCCGCGCGCAGCTGGCCCACGCCGGGCACCCGCTTCTCGGCGACGGAAAATACGGCACGGAAAAGCTCAACCGCAGCTATGGGGAGAAAGGGCAGGCGCTGTACTCCTACAAACTCGAGTTCCCGTTTCCCACCGATGCAGGACTTCTCAATTATCTGCGCGGAAAGAGCTTCCGGGTGGAGCGGGTGGATTTCGCAGAAAAATACTTTGGAATGACCGGACTGGATCTCTGATATGCTTACACTTTTAGCCAAACTGTTTATTCGTGACCATGAAAACACTGCCGATCCGAAAGTGCGAACCGCCTACGGCATGCTCTGCGGCCTGTACGGCGTGTTTCTGAACCTGCTGCTCTTTGCCGGAAAATACCTTGCGGGAACTCTCTCCGGATCAGTTGCCGTGACTGCCGATGCCTTCAACAACCTGTCTGACGCCGGATCTTCCGTGATCAGTCTTCTTGGCTTTGCGCTGGCCGCGCGCCGACCGGATCCGGATCACCCGTACGGACACGGTCGGATCGAATACCTAGCCGGTCTCGGTATCAGCGCCGTTATTCTTGTGGTCGGCGTGGATCTCGCGCGCACTTCCATGGGCAAGATCGTTCACCCCGAGCCGGTCAACACCGGGCTGCTGCAGGTCCTGATCCTGGTCGCCGCCATTCTGGTAAAACTCTACATGGCCTGGTACAACCGTTCGGTCGGCCGCCGCATCCGCTCCGCCGCCATGGAGGCTTCCGCTCTTGATTCCCTGACGGATACCATTTCCACGCTGGTAGTACTGCTGAGCATGCTCATAGCCCGCTTTTTCGGCGTGAATATCGACGGATGGGCGGGGCTCGCCGTGGCTGTGTTTATCATAATCGCCGGTTTCAGTGCTGCGAAAGACACCATCGCGCCTCTGCTCGGGAGCGCTCCGGATCCGGAATTCGTGAAGAACATCGAACAGACCGTTCTGGCGCACCCGGAAATCGTGGGCATCCACGATCTCTTTGTCCACGACTACGGTCCGGGCCGCGTTCTGCTCTCGCTCCATGCGGAAGTCGATGGGCACGGAGATTTCTTTGCCCTGCACGACGTTGTCGACAGCGCAGAGATGGAACTGAAGGAAAAATACGGCTGTCTCGCAACAATCCACATGGATCCGATCGATTCGGACAATCCGGAGGTTAACGCACTCCGCACCGCCGTGCTTGAGAAACTGCGCAGTTCTCTCGGACCGGAGCTGAATATCCATGACTTTCGTGTCGTTCCCGGTCCCACCCATACAAACCTGATTTTTGACACGGAGCTTCCTCTGACCTGCCCGCTGAAAGATTCCCAGGCGGAGGAAAAGATCCGCCGTGTGGTAAAGGAGAACTTCCCGCACTGCAATGCTGTGGTCAGCATCGACCGCATTGTCTGCTGAACAGAAAAAGAAAGACGGCGCACCGACCGGTGCGCCGTCTTTCTTTTTCTGTTCAAAATCAGTTCTTTACATGCACATCCAGACGGTTGAAGGGGATGGTGATGCCGTTTGCGTCGAAAGCCGCGTTGACCTTTTCCAGCAGATCAAAGTACACATCCCAGTAATTTGCAGACTCCGTCCATGCGCGAAGGGTGACCTTTACTCCGTTGCCTGCGCCGTAATCCGACACACGCGCGAAGGGAGCCGGATCCTGAAGTACTTTCTCGCACCCGGCACAGACGGCAAGGATGACCTCTTTGACTTTCTCGGGATCATTCCCTCCGACGGAGAAGACATGATCGACCCTGCGGATATCTTTTTCGCTGTAATTCACGATGCTTCCGGAAGACAGTGCTCCGTTGGGAAGATTTACGACCTTGTTGTCTACCGTTACGATCTTGGTGTTCACGATACGGATCTCTTCCACTGTTCCTTCAAATCCCTGGGCAGAAATATAGTCTCCGATTTTAAAGGGCCTCGTGACAAGAAGCAGTGCGCCGCCCGCCAGATTGCTCAGCGCACCGTTCACCGCCAGACCGACACTGACGCCAAGAGCGGCCACGAAAGCTGCGAGACCGCTCGTGTCGATCCCCAGATACCCCACAAGGGAAATAACGATGATGACCTTCAGCGCGATCTTTGCGATATAGGCAAGCGTTTTGGTGAGCGTCTTGTCCATTTTCTCCACGGAAAGAAGTTTTTTCTCGATCCTCCGCGCGACCGCGTTGATGATCTTGAACGAGACGAGCAGGATCAGCAGGGCGATCACGATCCTGGTTCCGGTGTTGATCCAGGTCGGCAGGGAAGTGATAACTGTGTCAAGCATTGCAATTCCTCCTTATATATCAAATAAAATAAGACTGTTGGGAAATCCGCATACTCAGTTCGGGAAGACGATCTGAATAATGCCGTGGATATAGTTCCAGGCGTCACTTCCTTTACTGAAAGCATTTTCATTCTGAAGAGCGATATAGCCGATGGAGCGGTGCACAGTCCCTCCATAGAGGATCACAGTCTCTCCTGCGGCGTTTTTCAGTTTCATATACGGACGCATTGCCAGATCCGGGCGGCACTGCGCATCACTGAAGCCTACAAGGACATTGGTGAACTGGATCTTTCCTCCGGTCCTGGCAAAGACCGGATCATTTCTGTCCTTCTCATATGCTGCGGCCGAGCGTACGCCTGCCGCCGTGAAAGTGAGAGCCGTTCCTTTCAGTTCACTGTCCCATTGCACGATCGTTCCGTACTCGAGCAGCACATAGCCTTCGATACCGCTCCCGGTCAGTTTTTTCCGGGTCTCCTCCGGAACAGCAGTGATCATACGGATCCCTTTCTTTCCGGTTATCCGGATCGATGCGCCTGCATACTGCAAAACATCGTCCAGCTGAGGGATCCTTACCGCACGGCAGCTTCCGTCTTCCTCCCAGTCCAGCCGGAAAACCTGCATATGGGTGGGGTAAGTCGTGTGTATGTCCGATGCACCCGGATTATTCCAGCTCAGTTTTACAGCAAATACCGCGCCCGGAGCCTGGAGGGAGATTTTTCCCCCGCTTCCAGCAACATACTCTGTTCCATCGATCTCGACCCGATCCCCTTCCGCCGTTTCCGGGATTGAGACGGAATAGCCCAGGGGCGGGATCATCTGCTGCGCCTCCAGGACCGTTCCGCAGGCCTGGCAGTGGCTCCCTTCCGTCCATCCCGGAGATGCCGCAGCAGGAGCAACCGCCGCATCGATCACGGGTTTATGTCCGGATGCAGGGATCGCCGTATCCTGCTCGATCAGACAGACCGCGCATTGACGGCGGAGGATGCCGTCCTCTGTGCACGCAGCTTCTCTGATCACTGTACCGTCATCCCAGGCATGAAGGCTCCATGTCAGTTTCTTCGCTCCGTATGCAAGCATCGTTGTCTCATCCCAGCCGTTCTTCAGGCAGGAGCAGTACGCCGCAGCCGTAACATCATAAAAGCTCTTCCCTCCGATGGAAGGCGCATCGCCTGCGAATTCCACGGACACGAGCGAGGTACAGTTTCGAAAGGCATAATCACCTATCGAAATACAGCTTTCCGGAAACCGTACCGAAGTCAGGGCCGTGCAGTTTGTGAAAGCCTGGATGCCGATACTCCCGATTCCTTCCGGGATCGTTATGCTTCTCAGACACACGCAGTTCAGAAACGCATACGCACCTATTGCAGTGACCTCCGGCGCGATCTCCGCCGCGGTGATCATGTCCGCGTATTCCAGCCACGGCGCGTCTCCGGCCGGGGACCAATCCGGCATGGGTCCGCTGCCCGAAATACGGAGGGTTCCATCTTCGTCCAGCTCCCAGTACAGCGTCTCCCCCTCATTTCCCGAAACAAGGGTCTCCGCTTCGGCGCAGAACGGAAGCACGGTCATCAGTACAAACGCCAGAAGCAGCGTTGTTATTCTTTTTCCGCATGCCTTCATATGCCGAACCCCTCCGGAACCAGCGCCTGCCTCGTTTTTCCCATCATAGCACAAGTCTCTGCCGATTCATAGCGAAAATGGATCGTTCCCTTGACGGCAGGGTCTTCTTTTCTTGCGAAAGAGTACTCTTCGTGATATTATCGCATTAAAGTCTTAAATTGTAAAGGATGTGGTACTTTGAACAGAACGTTCAGTGTCAATCACCCGCTGCTGTTTATCCTGGCCGGTGTGGCTGTTGTCGCTGTGGCGCTTCAGTCGGTCATTTTTCTCCGCAAGGCCTGGAAGCGCGCGCTGGAACTAGGTTTTTCACAGGAAAAGCTGAAAAAACTGGCTGTGTCTTCCGCGGTGTTTTCCATTGCGCCGGCCATTGCCGTAGGAATCGGCGTGATCACCTTGTCCGGCACACTGGGACTTCCTCTTCCCTGGCTGCGCCTATCCGTGGTCGGTGCGATCATGTATGAACTGACGGCCGCGGAAACTGCGGCTTCCGCGCTTGGGACATCTCTCTCCTCCACGCTGAGTGCCACAGAGTTTTCCACTATTGCCTGGACCATGACGATAGGGATCACCACCGGCCTGATCCTGATCCCGCTCTTCTGCGAAAAAACCACGAACGGGATCTCCAAAATCGGCATGAAAGACCGGAAATGGGGCGAGCATTTTACAAACGCTCTTTTCTTTGCGCTGATCGCCACGTTTGTCGGCAACGGCCTCGCGGACGTGACCAAAGGCGGCGCGGGGCTTGTCTCCGCACTTGTCCTTCTGGTGTCAGCCCTGCTGATGGTCCTGTGCGGGCTTCTGCGAAATAAACTTGGCTGGAAATGGCTGAACGACTATGCGATCCCGATCTGCATGGTGATTTCCATGGCAGCGGCGATCCCGTTCACCGCCTGGCTTGCATAAGGAGGGTCGATCATGAGTGAATATACAAGAGGAATCCACAGATCCGGACGGCTCTGGTTCGTCTTTGCCTATTTCTTTATCTATCTCTTTCCCGTAGTGACTTCGATCGTTTTTGACGCCTGGCCCAGCTGGAGCCAGTTTTTCGCCGCGGCAATCGGCGTGGTGCCTCTCTACTGGGCGGTCGGAATCGTCGAAGCCTTTTCCTACATGCCCATGCTCGGTCCCGGCGGCAGCTACCTTGCTTTTGTCACCGGGAACATGTCGAACATGAAGGTCCCGGTCGCGCTCAACGCCATCGAATCGGCCGGTGTGCAGCAGAACACGGAGGAAGGGGATGTGATCTCCACCATTTCCATTGCCGTCAGTTCTCTGGTGACCCTGGTGGTGATCATCATCTTCATCGTCCTCATGGTCCCGCTTACACCGGTATTCTCCAGTGAAACCCTGCAGCCGGCCTTCGCCAATGTGGTGCCTGCTCTGTTCGGCGGTCTCATGGTAGCGTTCCTTTCAAGGACTCCCAAGGTCTCCGTGCCGGTGATCGTGATCACGGTCGCCCTGTTCATCGCCGTTCCTGCACTCAAGGGCGTTTATCCGATCGTTCTGCCGGTCGTCGCCGCTGCGGCGATCGCCTATTCAAGATTTCTGTATAAGAAAGGAAGGATCTGATCATGATCGGATGGATTCTGCTTGCCCTGATCGTCCTGTTCCTTGCGGTCCTGCTGGTGCGAGCCCTGCGGTTTCGTCCGCTGCCTGAAGAGCCCCGCAAAAAGGAAGAGATCGTCTTTGATCAGGACGCACCTGTCGATGCGCTGCGGGCACTCGTCCGCTGCAGGACCGTCTCGCGCGAGGATCCTGCACTTGAAGATGACGCAGAGTTCGAGAAGCTCATAGCTCTTCTCCCGCAGCTCTATCCGCATGTCTGGGAGACCTGTCCGCTCCTTCGCTTTGACGGGCGCGGACTTCTCTTCCGCTGGAAAGGCACGGACGGAAGCGGAGAACCTGCTGTGCTTATGGCCCATTACGATGTTGTTCCCGTGGAAGAAGACCTCTGGGAAAAACCGCCTTTCGATGCCATTGCCGAGGACGGCGTGATCTGGGGACGCGGTACCCTTGATACGAAAAACACCTTCAACGGGATCCTCTCCGCTGCGGAGCATCTGATCCGGAACGGTTTCACGCCGCGAAACGACGTTTATTTCGCTTTTTCCGGCGGAGAGGAAGTCGCCGGTCCGGGCGCTGTGAACATCGTGAACTATTTCAGGGAAAACGGCATCACCCCCTCTTTCGTCGTGGATGAGGGCGGCGCCGTTGTGGAAGGGATCTTTCCCGGGGTGAACATCCCCTTCGGAATGATCGGGATCGCGGAAAAAGGGAAGATGAACATCCGTCTCCGTTACACAGGAGACGGGGGACATGCTTCCTCTCCCGCCCCCCACACGCCCATCGGCCGTCTTTCCGCCGCCTGCGCACGGATCGAGAACCATCCCTTCCCGCATCACTACACTGTTCCCGTCCGGGCTTTCTTTGATGCACTCGGCCGCCATGCTTCCTTCGCATACCGCCTGCTTTTTGCCAACCTGTGGTGCTTCGGCGGTCTGCTGGATATGGTGTGCCGGAAAAGCGGCGGTGCTCTGAACGCTCTTGTGCGGACGACAGTCGCCTTCACGATGATGGAAGGTTCCAAAGCCTCGAACGTGATCCCGTCGAATGCCTGGATGGTCGCGAATATACGGCTCAATCCGGAAGATTCGGTGGAATCCGCGCTTGCGTATATCCGGAAAGTCGTGGACGATCCCGAGATCGACATCAGCAGCTGGGACGGCTCCGAACCCAGTCCGGTCTCCCGGCTCGACTGTGAAGGATGGAAGATCGTCTCGGAAGCGGTCTCGGACACCTGGAACTGTCATTCGGCTCCCTATCTGATGGTGCAGTGTTCGGACAGCCGCCATTACGCGCCGATCTCTGACCGGGTCTATCGCTTTTCCGCAGCGGACATGACCGATGAAGAACGTGAGTCGATCCACGGAAACAACGAGAAGATCCGGATCGAAACCGTACAGCGTGCCGTGGAGTTCTTCATCCGGGTACTCAGGCGCTGCTGATCTCTCCGTTTTATCACGACAAAGGACCGTTCCTGTACGGAACGGTCCTTTGTATTTTTCCTATTTTATTTTTCCGCTTTTCTGAGAGCGGCTCTGCGAAGCGCCTTGCCGATCTCGAATACGGGAACCGTAGAGAGCGCCAGGCCGGCGGAAATCAGCAGTTCCTTGGTCTGGAAGGTGCCCGGTTCAATATCGAATACCTGCTGAAGACCCGGTGTATAGATCGCCGCCAGCGTGAAGAGCGTTGTAACTGCAAATGCCCCCAACAGCCACCAGTTGATGTTCTTGAGCATTCCTTTTGAGAAGATGGACCCGGTCCGGGATCGCATGTTGACTGCGCACATCATTTCCGCAAAGTTCACGGTAAGGAAGGCCATCGCCATCGCATTGACGCACACAGTTCCCCGGAACATCCCCGCCATGGATCCGAACTCGAGATGATACCCGATCAGATAGGCCGCGATCTCGATGATGGCAAGATAGACCCCCTGCCATACCATGTCATACCCGGCACCGTTGGAGAAGATCCCGTCCGTGGAAGCACGGGGTTTCCTCTTCATAACGTCGCCTTCGGCCTTTTCCATCCCCAGCGCAAGACCGGGAAGCGAGTCTGTCACCATGTTGATCCAGAGAAGATGGACCGGAGAAAGGATGGTGAAATTCAGCAGCGAGGCCAGGAACATGATGATAACCTCGGCCATGTTCGTGGAAAGCTGGAACTGCAGGACCTTGCATACGTTGTCGTAGATCTTTCTTCCCTCTTCCACCGCATGGACGATCGTTGCGAAGTTGTCATCGGCAAGGACCATATCCGCAGCACCTTTGGTCACATCCGTCCCCGTGATGCCCATCCCGACTCCGATGTCCGCAGCCTTGATCGAAGGAGCATCGTTCACACCGTCCCCGGTCATGGCCGTGACACAGCCCCGGGCTCTCCACGCCTGAACGATCCGCGTCTTGTGCTCCGGCTGGACACGCGCGTAGACCGAGTACTTCGTGACTTCCTCGATCATTTCCTCATCCGAGAACTGATCCAACTCCGCGCCAACGATCGCCTCTCCGGGATCCGTGATGATCCCGAGATCTCTTGCAATGGCAACGGCGGTATCCTTGTGATCCCCGGTGATCATGACAGGCCGGATCCCTGCCTCGCGGCATTCCTGGATGGCATCATAGACTTCCGGACGGCAGGGATCGATCATACCGGTGATCCCGATGAAAATCAGATCGTTCTCGATCTTTTCCGCATCATAACTTTCGGGTTCCTGATCGTATTCCCTGTATGCGGCGCACAGTACACGCAGCGCGCGGTCGGCAAATTCCTTGTTTTTCTGTTCGATGCCGTCGGCAAGTTCCTTCGTCATGGGAACGATGCCGTTTTCCGTGAGGTATCCGGTGCAGCGGGCAAGCATGACGTCGCAGGCGCCTTTCGTATACTGGATAAAGCCTTTCTCCGTCCGGTGGACGGTCGACATCATCTTTCTTCCCGAATCGAACGGTGCTTCCCCGATCCTCGGCTGCTTTTCCTTGAGCTGGTATTTCGGCAGGTCGATACTGAACGCATAGTTGACAAGCGCACACTCTGTCGGTTCGCCGGTTGACTGGGTCTCCCCGGGCTGCAATTCCGCATCCGAGCAAAGTGCCATCGCTGTGGCCAGCAGTTCTTTATCGGCCGTGAATTCGTCCACCACGGTCATCTTGTTCTGGGTCAGCGTTCCAGTCTTGTCCGTGCAGATGATCTGGGTGCATCCGAGCGTCTCAACCGCCGTGAGCTTGCGGATCAGCGCCTGTCTCTTCGACATGGCCGTAACGCCGATGGACAGAATGATCGTAACAACGGCCGGCAGTCCTTCCGGAATTGCGGCAACAGCCAGTGCAATCGCCGCAATAAATGTATCCAGCCCCGTTTCACCGAGAATCTTCCAGGAAAAGCTCTGATCGGAGATCAGCAGCGATTCCACAATCCCGATCACAAAGACCAGCACACAGATACCGAGAACGAGTTTTGTAAGGAAACGGGAAAGCTCCGCCATCTTTTTCTGCAGCGGGGTCTGTTCCTTCTCCGCCTCGCTCAGCGCATCGGCGATCTTGCCCATCTCCGTTTCCATGCCAGTAGCCGTGACCACGGCGCGGCCGCGTCCGTAGACCACTGTTGATCCGGAGTAGAGCATATTCGTGCGATCGCCCAGAGGCACATCCGCGTTTTCATCCCGGCAGTACAGCACATCGATGATCTTGTTCACCGGAACAGACTCACCCGTCAGCGCAGCCTCCTCCACCTTGAGTGAATGGCTTTCCAGGATCCTGCAGTCCGCCGGAACCGCATCGCCTGCCTCAAAGACAAGGATATCTCCCGGGACAATGTCCTCGCTTTTGATCACACACACCTGTCCGTCGCGGAGAACCTTGGAAGTTGCCGCCGTCATCTGCATCAGCGCTTCCATTGCCGCTTCCGACTTGCTCTCCTGGATCAGGGACATCGCCGTGTTGATGATGACCACCACCAGAATTACAAAGACATCCGCAAAATCGGAAAACTTGAACGTCCCGTGGGCTTCCAGTACAGTCACGACCGCCTGGATCCCCGCAGCGACGATCAGCATGATGATCATGGGGTCGGCAAGGGAACGGATGAATTTTCTGAACAGGCTCTCTTTTTCCGGTTCCGCAAGCTTGTTCTTCCCGTTCTCAGCGAGCCGCTTTTCCGCTTCCGCAGAACTCAGGCCGTTTTCTCCGCTGTTCAGGGAGGCAAGGACCTGTTCCCGCTCTTCACAATAATACTTCATGTTTGTTCCTCGTTCCGACTTCAGAAATAAAAAAGACTTCTACAGCTTTCGGCTGTAAAAGTCTCGCTAAATACGCATCCGGTATCCGGTCTGCCGAGCCCCGAAGGCTGTGATGACGGCAGATCCGCCGCTGAATCCAGCGAAAGCTACTCCCTTTTGCGCAAAAACCATACCACAACAAGCTATCGCTGTCAATCGTTTTAGATGTTGAAACGGAAATTGGTAATGTCTCCGTCTTTCATGACATAATCTTTACCTTCCAGTCGGAAAAGACCTTTTTCCCTGGCCGCGTTCATCGACCCGCATGCCTTCAGATCATCAAAGGCGACGATCTCGGCGCGGATAAACCCTCTTTCGATATCGGTATGGACTTTTCCGGCCGCTTTCGGCGCTTTTGTCCCCTTCACGATGGTCCAGGCATGGACATCATCTTCCCCGGCAGTAAGGAACGAGATATATCCGAGAAGGTCATAGGAGGTGCGGATCAGCCGGTTCAGTCCTCTCTCCCTGAGTCCGAGTTCTTCCATGAACATCGCGGCCTCATCCGGATCCATATCGGCGATATCCTCTTCAAACTTGGCCGCGACCGGGAGCACCGCAGCCCCCTGTTCCTCCGCGATGGAGGCAAGCGCCTTGAAGTTCGGATCGTTCGTGTAGTCCGCCATTCCGTTCTCATCCAGATTAGCCACATAGATCACGGGTTTTACGGAAAGGAGCCCTCCGTCCGCCAGGATGTCCTTGTCCTCCTCGGTGAATTCAAAGGTCCGGGCCGGTTTTCCGTCGGAAAGATGCTCGATGAGCGCTTCGCACATCTCGCATTCGCGTTTATACTTTTTATCTCCGCTCTTGGCATTCTTTTTCGCCCGGTCCAGCCGGCGTTCCGCGATATCGATATCCGCCAGAATCAGCTCCAGATTCAGCGTCTCGGCATCCCTGGCAGCATCCGCTTCCTCGAGAAAGATCTCCTCATTGTCAAAGCAACGCACGACCTGTACCAGCGCATCCGTCTGCCGGATCACGTTGAGGAGCTCGTTTCCCTTACCGTTTCCCTTGCCGATTCCCGCAATATCCACGAATTCAATGGTGGCCGGCGTATATTTTTTCGGATGATAGTATTCTGCAAGCCAGTCCAGCCGCTCATCCGGCACCTTGGCCACTCCGATATTCGGTTTTGCACCGGCGTTCGAATAAGCGCCGGTCTCGGCTTTTGCTCCGGTAAGCGCATTGAACAGCGTCGTCTTTCCGACATTCGGCAGTCCCACGATACCCAGTTTCATATGTGATCACATCTCCTTCTCTCTGTCGCAACAAGTATACCACAGCGCCTGTCTTTTTCAACACCCGCTTTTTCCTGCAGAACACCGCATTCTCCCGGCAGACTCTGTTTTTCCGCTTTTCTTCCCCCTTTTTATGTGGTATATTGGATTTAGAAACCGCTTTCTTTTCAAGCAGCGGATTAAACCGACCGGGTGCTTTTCTGCATCCAAAGGAGGATAGAATGGCTGAAAAGCGATCTGATTCTGCCGGGACTAAAATCAAGAAGAATAACGCTCCTTCTGTTCCGGCCGGAACTTCTGCCGCAGGGACGGCCGATCTGCCTGAAATCCCGGTTTCCCGCTATGAGGAACCGGCAAGTGTTCCGGACACCCCGCCGGCTCCCGCAGTTTCCGAGCCGGAACTTCCCCAGCCGCGGCGGAGCATTGCTTTCATCGGGTCGGAATGCTATCCCTTTGTCAAGACAGGGGGGCTCGGGGATGTGATGTACGCACTTCCGAAAGCTCTTACCAGGCAGAACTGCGACGTGAAAGTGATCCTTCCCCGTTATCGCTGCATTCCCTGGAAATACCAGGAGAAAATGGTCTATCGCGGGGAGTTCCGGATGGACCTCTGCTCCGACGGGCGCTCCTTTTATGTCGGGATCATGGAATATGTCTGGGACGGTGTCGTTTACGATTTCATCGACAATGAGGATTTTTTCAGCTCCGGGAACCCCTATACCAATCTGATCGACGATATTCCCAAATACTGCTTTTTCTCCAAAGCCGCTCTGGCTGCGCTCAACTATATGGACTGGATCCCGGATATCATCCACTGCCATGACTGGCAGGCTGCTCTGGTCCCGGTCTATCTGCGGACGCTTTTTGCCGGGACCCGCGTCTCGAGCGCCAAGGTCATGCTCACCATCCACAATCTTCGCTTTCAGGGAATCTATGACATACCGACCATCAAATACTGGTCCGGTCTGCCTGACTATCTGTTTGACTATGCCGTTCTCAAACAGGGGCATGACGATGCGAACATGTTCAAAGGCGGTCTTGCCTATTCCGATATGATCACCACTGTCAGCGGCACCTATGCGGGGGAGATCCAGTCTCCTTTCTACGGAGAAGGTCTGGACGCGCATCTGCGTTTTCACTCCTGGAAGCTTCGGGGCATAGTGAACGGAATCGACTGTGATCTGTGGAATCCCGAAAAGGATGAACTGCTTGCCTCTCCCTATGGTCCGGATGATGCGCTTGCGAAAAAAGCGGAAAACAAACTCGCTCTTCAGGAGCAGCTCGGTCTGGAAAGGGATGAGCACAAGTTCGTCATCGGTCTTATCTCCCGCCTGACGGATCAGAAGGGCCTTGATCTTGTGAACTTCATTCTTCCCGAGCTGATCGACGGGAACACGCAGGTCGTCGTTCTGGGGACCGGTGATGTGCGATATGAGAATTCCTTCCGTTATTATGAAAACGCCTTCCGCGGAAGCGTCTGTTCCAGCATCATGTATGATGAAGAACGGGCGCACAGGATCTACGGCGGTGCTGACGCTCTTCTCGTTCCGAGCCTGTTCGAGCCCTGCGGTCTTACACAGCTCATTGCCATGCACTACGGGACCGTGCCCATCGTTCGCGAGACCGGCGGACTGAAGGATACTGTTCAGCCCTATAACGAATATTCCAACGATGGCAACGGTTTCACTTTTGACCGCTATGAAGCCTGGCTTCTTCTTGACGCGATCAACCGCGCCAAGACGCTCTATTTCACTTCCCGGGACCGGTGGAATGAAATGGTCCTGCGGGATATGGTCAAAGATGTCTCCTGGGAAAACTCCGCCCGCCAGTACCGGTCGCTCTACCTGGAGCTGAAACCCTGATTCCCGTATCTAAACAATATGAAAAGAAGGATCACCGGAATCCCGGTGATCCTTCTTTTTTGTTTTCAGTTATTCCTTTTCTTCCGGTTTGACCGGTTCTTCCGAGGGTTCCGTTATCTCCGGCGCCGCCTCAGGCTCCGGTTTCTCTTCAGCTGCAGGCTCCTGCGGGACAGAAGCTCCGTTCTGCTCTTCCGCTGCGCCTTCCGCATATCCGTCTGTCATGGAGATATGCCTTGCCGGACGCTCGATCGTCGAATCGTTCCGGGCTTCCCGCTGTTTTTTTACCGAAACCGGCATGAACTCGCCGTGTTCGAAATAGTAATCGAATTCTTCCCCTTCCATGGTCTCATGCTCAAGGAGATACTCTGCCACTGCGATCAGCTGCTCGGAATGCGCTTTCAGGATCTCTTCACACTGTTTTTCCGCCTCGCTGAAGATCCGTTTCACCTCTTCGTCGATGATCGCCGCTGTTTCTTCCGAGTAGCTCTTGGTCTGACCGAAATCGCGACCGATAAAAATAGAGTGTCCGGAGTTATCGTAGGAGATCGGTCCGAGTTTTTCACTCATGCCGTATTTCATCACCATATCCCGGGCTGTGGAACTCGCCTGATGAATATCTCCGGAGGCCCCGGTGGAAATATCATCCAGAAACAGCCTTTCTGCCACACGTCCGCCCAGCGCCATCACGATACTCTCGTACATCTGTGCGCGGGAGGTGAAGTTTTCCACATCCTCCTGCGGACGCATCAGCGTAAAGCCTCCTGCCATTCCGCGCGGTATGATCGTGATATAATGCACAGGATCCACGTGCTCAAGGAATTTCGCCGCGACGGCATGTCCCGATTCGTGGTATGCCGTAAGCTTTCTGGCTTTCTCGCTGACTTTCCGGCTCTTCTTCTCCGGTCCCATCTGAACTTTCAGGATCGCCTCGTCGATATCTTCCATGCTGATGAAGCGATGCTTGCGCCGGACAGCCAGAAGTGCCGCTTCATTCATGAGGTTCTCCAGATCCGCTCCGGCAAACCCGGCCGTACCCTTCGCGATACTGTTCAGATCGACATCCTCCGCAAGATGCTTGTCCCTTGAATGGATACGAAGGATCTCCTCTCTTCCGCGGATGTCCGGAAGTCCCACATAGACCTGCCGGTCGAAGCGTCCGGGACGGAGCAGGGCATTATCCAGAATATCCGCGCGGTTCGTGGCAGCCATTACGATAACGCCTTCATTGCTGCCGAAACCGTCCATCTCCACCAGCAGCTGGTTGAGCGTCTGCTCTCTTTCATCATGGCCGCCGCCAAGGCCGCTGCCTCTCTGCCGTCCGACTGCATCGATCTCGTCGATGAAGATGATCGACGGAGCAACTTTTTTTGCCTGTTCGAACAGATCCCGGACACGGCCTGCACCGACACCGACATACAGTTCGACAAAATCAGATCCCGAAATGGAAAGAAACTGTACGTTCGCTTCGCCGGCCACCGCTTTGGCAAGCAGGGTCTTACCGGTTCCCGGAGGGCCGACAAGCAGGACACCTTTCGGGATCCTTGCCCCCATAGCGGTATAAGCCTTGGGATTCTTCAGAAAATCTACGATCTCCGACAGTTCTTCCTTTTCCTCATCACAGCCTGCGACATCGGCAAAGGTCTTCTTTTTTTTCTCTTCACTTCCAAGCCTTGTACGTGCCCGGCTGAACTTCGCGATCCCGCCTGCGCCGCCGCTCTGACGGTTCATCAGCGCGAACCAGACGACCATCACTCCTATGAGCAGGAGATACGGAAGAAAGCTCACCCACCAGGGGAGAGTGAATCCTTCCTTGTAATCATATTCTTCCAGGATCCCTGCCTTATGCTGCTCATCGATGATCTCATGGAAGTCCTCATAGAACAGAGAGAAGCTGTAAAGGCTGTATGTTCTGGTTTCCAGAGGCTCCTCCGGATCTCCCGTCCGGACCTGCATCGTGATCTCGTCCCCCTCTGTGATAAAGGACTGGACCTTTTCCTCCCGGAAGAGATCGACCAGATCTGAATAGATCATCGCTTCCTTTGCACTGTCTCTCGTCATCGTGGCGATCACAGCCACAATGATCAGAAGGAGCAGAATATAGAATCCGATGTCACGGATACGGTTTCGATTTTGTTTCAAACGGCTATCACCTCACATATATACTTCCGGTCTCAATACACCGATATACGGCAGATTGCGGTACTTCTCGTTATAATCAAGTCCGTATCCCACGACGAAGGCGTCGGGGATCTCAAAACAGGAATAATCTGCATAGACATCCGCTTTCCGGCGAGCCGGCTTGTCCATCAGTGTGACGATCCGGATACTTGCCGGTTTCCTGACCATCAGATAGCTTTTCAGGTAATTGAGCGTCACTCCGGAATCCAGAATGTCCTCAACTATGATGACATCTCTGCCGCAGATGTCTTCACTCAGGTCCTTATTGATCTTCACCGCCCCCGTCGAGGTGGTCCCGCTGTAGGAGGAGACCGCCATGAAATCCATGGAGCAGTTCACACGGACGCTGCGTACCAGATCAGCCATAAAAATGAAGCACCCCTTCAGGACACCCACAAAAATAGGCTCTTTCCCCTGATAATCAGCTGTGATCTGGTCCCCGACCTCCTGTACTTTGGTTTTCAGTTCCTCCTCGGAGATCAGAATGCTCTGAATGTCTTTTTCCATTTTCGTCTCCTGTTTCCTCTGCTCTGCGAGTTTTGTTTTTCGGTACAGGCGGATCTGTAAAATAGATCCTGCCTTTCTGCCGTCGTATCCTTGCCCCGGGAACATCCAGATAGGCCAGTTCCGTTCCGGTCGCAAGCTTCATGATATCCCTTGTGTGCACGGTGCCGAGCCGTTCCGGGCAGAGTCTCCGGATCACCCGGGACTGGACGGCTCCCGGCAAGGCTGCAAGTTTTTTTGCCGGAACGCTGTTCCCATCAAAAAAACCGCTGATGAATGTTTCAGCTAGATCCTCCAGATATTCCGCATCATCCCGAAGCAGCTCCCCGCTGCGAAGCACAGCCCGTTCAACCGCCGGGTTAATCTCTTTCAGGACCGGCATCACATGATGACGCAGCAGGTTCCTGCTGCAGGCATCCGATTCGTTTGAACTGTCCTCTACATGGGGAACGCCGTTCTCTTCAAGATAACACTCGATCTCCTCTCGGGTCGTGGACAGCAACGGCCGTACGATGATCCCTCTCACCGGGGGGATGCCGCAAAGTCCGGCTGCTCCGGCGCCGCGGATAAGATTCAGGAGAACCGTCTCTGTGTTGTCGTCTGCATTGTGCGCCGTGGCGATTCGGTCGCAGCGTTCTTCCGCCGCTGTCCGCTCCAGGAAGGCATACCGCAGGTTTCTCGCCGCCTCCTCCAGGCCAAGCCCGTTTTCCGAAGCGTATGCCGGAACCTTCCCGCAGCCTGTGATGAGCGGGATATGTCGGTCACGGCAGAATCGCTCGACAAAACACTGATCCCGCATCGATTCCTCTCCGCGGATGCCGTGCTCGAAATGCGCCGCCAGTACGGTCAGCTGCAGTTTCTCCTCATTCTGTTTCATCCAGTGGAGAAGCGCCATCGAATCCGCTCCGCCAGAAACCGCGCACAGTACCCGGCTCCTCTTCGGAAACATATCATAGCGGGCAATAAGATCAGTAATCGTCTTCATGTACGCTGTCTCTGGACCCGAAGGAAGTATACTCCGGTATCCAGGTGAGTTCTACCGTATCCGTGCGGCCTTTCCGGTTTTTCAGGACAACCGCCTCGGAGAGGTTCGGATCTTCCACTTCTTTATTATAATAGCCTTCCCGATAAAGACCGATGACAACATCGGCGTCCTGCTCGATCGCGCCGGATTCTCTCAGGTCGGAGAGAACCGGCCGTTTATCCTGCCTCGATTCGCTGGCTCGCGACAGCTGGGACAGGCAGAGCACGGGAACGTTCAGGTCCTTTGCCATGATCTTCATCATCCGGCTGATATCACTCACCGCCTGGGTCCTGCTCTCATTTGACCAGGAATGTCCGCTTCCGGCCGACTGCATGAGCTGGAGATAATCGATCACAATCAGATCCAGCTTCTCCAGTCTCCGGCACTGCGCGCTGATCTCGGCCACCGTCACCGAAGAATTGTCGTCGATCCGGATGTCGGTCTCACTCAGCTCCTGCGCCGCGGAAGCGATATCCCTCCACTGCTGTTCCGAAAGATGTCCTGTAAGCAGATTCTTGGACGGGATCGACGCGGCTCTGGACAGCAATCTTGTAACGAGCTGCTCGCGGGACATTTCCAGAGAAAAGACGGCCACGGTTTTTTTCTCGCGCATCGCCGCGTGCAGGGCGATATTCAGTGCCAGACTCGTTTTTCCCATGCCCGGCCGGGCAGCCAGTATGACCAGTTCTCCCTTGTTCAGTCCGAGGATCACATTATCCAGATCCGTGAAACCCGTCGGGATCCCGGGTACCCTGTTTCCCGCTTCGGCAGCGGCATTCAGTTCATCGAACACATTCTGCACGACAGCGGAAACAGGAAGCAGTCTTCCAATCTCCCTGCCGTTCCGAAGCCCGTAGATCATGCGTTCCGCTGTCTCCAGCACGCTGTCGGCCTCTCCGCTTCCCCCGTTGACAAGCTCCTCGATCGAGCCCGCAACTTCACCCAGGCTGCGGAGAAGCGCGCGGTCACGAACGATCAGAGCATATTCCATCACGTTGGCCGCCGTGGGGGTAAGGCTGATCGTCTCTGTCAGATATTCCTCGGTGGTGTCCGTGAAAACGCCCCGTACCTTCATCTGATCGATCAGCGTAACGGGATCGATGGTCTGCCCGTACGCGAACATGGAATAGATCGTCTCAAAAATATCGCGGTTGATCTGCCGATAGAATTCTTCTGCCTTCAGTTTCTCCAGCACATCCGGGATACAGGAAGGCCGGATGAGCATCGCTCCGATCACAGCCTGCTCCGCCCGGTCTGAATGCGGTATTGTTCTTCTCTGCAGCTCATCCATGTGCGTTCTTCCTCCAAATCCAGGTCCTGCGCTGTATTTTATGCCTCCACGACCAGAAGGTTGATCGTCCCGTTCACCTCATAACCCAGTTTCGCCTTGACGGTATAGGCCCCGTAGGCTTTGATGGGGTCGGACTGAACGATCTTGTTCTTCTCGATATCGATATCGAACTGCTCTTTCAGCGCGGCGGCGATCTCGGCAGAAGTGACGGCTCCGAACAGTTTTCCGGCACTTCCGGCCTTCGCACGGATGATCACCTGGACTCCTTCGAGCTTTTTCGCATTCTCCTGCGCCTGCGCTTTTTCCTTTGCAGCTCTTGCTGCCTCTGCTTTCTCCTTAATCTTCAGGGCATTGATGTTATCCGCCGTAGCCGCTGTGGCCAGTTTGCGCGGGAAAAGGTAGTTCCTTGCATATCCGTCGGATACTTCCTTGAGGTCTC
Source organism: Oscillospiraceae bacterium (assembly GCA_017632775.1). Lineage (GTDB taxonomy): Bacteria > Bacillota > Clostridia > Oscillospirales > Oscillospiraceae > Limivicinus. Next base: position 22,609 of record JAGBQR010000019.1, read on the forward strand.
CTTTTTTCCCCTGTCCCCGGACGTCTTCCGTAAAAATGACTTTCATTCGTTTTTCCTCCCGATCCGGTTTATTTATAATAGTCGTCGATTGCCTCTTTCACATTCTGATAGAGCGTCTCGATATCCATTTTTTCAAACTGCGCTGCCGCAACGCTGCGGTTTCCGCCTCCGCCGAGTTTTTCCATCAGGATCTGCACATTGACATCCCCGATGGAACGGGCGGAAATAAAAGCCCCGCCTTTCCCGTCCGGCGCCATGACCAGGGACGCATCGACCCCGGATATATTCAGCAGTTCGTCCGCTGCCTGGGCCGCAACGATCCGGGTCTGCGGCTCGCTGGGCGAAGCAATGGCGATGTTCCTGTACAGTCTGGCGGAGGTAAGGACATTATACCGGGCAATCGTTGTATCCATATCCGACTGAAGCAGTTTTTTCACTTCTGTCGTATCCGCTCCGGAACGACGGAGATAGGCCGCAGCTTCAAAGGTCCTCTCTCCTGTCCGGACCGTGAAGCTCTTTGTATCCAGGACCATTCCTGCAAGCATGGCCTCCGCCTCGCAATGCCGGATGTCCTGCCGCTCGACCACTTCCTGCAGAAGCTCCGTGATCAGTTCACACGCTGAGGATGCATAAGGCTCGATAAAGCTCAGCGCGGAGTTCTGGATATAGGTCGCCGCCACACGGTGATGATCGATCACCACCACTCTCGTACATGCGGCAAGAAGATCGGAATCCTCCGTCTGCTCGGGCCTGTTCGTGTCAACGACCACAAGGAGAGTTCCGGCATCGGCACGCAGCATCGCTTCCTGCGTGGAAATGAATACCGATGCATACTCTTCATCCTGCCGCAGTTTCCCGATGAGTTCGCCTGCCGCATTGTTTTCAAGGTCAATAACGATACTCGTACGCTTTCCGAACTTCCTTGCGAAACAGACGACTCCGGCAGCAGCTCCGACCGTATCCAGATCGGCAAATTTATGCCCCATGACAAACACTTTCGTGGAATCCTTGACCAATTGCGCAAAAGCGTTCGCCATTACTCTGGACTTTACTTTGGTGCGTGTTTCGACTTCGCTTCCGCGTCCACCGAAAAACTCGTATCCGTGGCGGTTCTTGATCACCGCCTGATCGCCTCCGCGTGAAAGCGCCAGTTCTGCTGCGTTGTCTGCAAACTGCAGTGCCTCGCCGAAGCCGGCTGCATCCTCTCCCAGCCCGATGCTGATGGAGGCGGCGATCCCGACAGAATTCTCCACAGAATGAACGGATTCCACGATGCCGAACTTATCTTCTTTCATCCGGTCCATGTCTTTCCGCTCAAATACCGCCAGATACCGGTCACGCTCATAGCGGCGCAGGATGGCGGCGTGTTCTTCGCTCCACTGGTTCAGCTGATCCTCGATCGCCTCGCGGATGTCGTTTTTCCCGCGCTCCGGCTGGTTCCTGGTCAGTTCGTCCCAGTTATCGATGATGATGACTGCAGCGACCGGCCTGCTTTCCTCATACTGGATCCGCAGATTATCGTGTTCGGTAACATCGACCCAGTACGTTATTCCCATAAAGGCTCCGTTTGCCTCGTCATTGGCCGATCGGATGATGTTTCCGTGAAGCTGATACTTTCTTCCTGCCAGTTCGATCAGGCTTCCATAGCGGTTTTTCCCTTCCAGGAGCCACTTTGTACTGAACTGCGGGACAAGGTCGGTGAGTGAAGCGTCCAGTCTTGTCCCGGTCGTTCCGCACATATCGAAAAACATCTCATTTCCCCAGATGATACGGGAATCATCCAGTCGAAAGACGACGATCGGCAACGGGAAACTCATCAGGGTATTGCTCTTGGCGTTATCCGTCTCGTACATGACGGATTCGATGTATGCCGTGAGCTGCCTGCGCTTTTTTCTGGTGGTTACCAGGGCGATGATCAGAAGGACGAGCGTGATCCCCGCCTCGACCTCCGCAAGGAGTTTCTCGCCGAAGAACCAGGCGGCGACTGCAAAAGCGGCAAGGAAGAAGAAGTACAGGACAACTCCCGAATCACCCAGTCTTTTCAGATTCCTGTTCACGGTTTTTCCTCCTTTTTGCCGTATTTTCCCCGTATAATAAGGCAGTGAAACATTATATCAAATCCCTTTCCTCTTTACAATGAAATTTTTTTGAATATAATTTAAGCAGAATCGGAATAAAACATATCAGATTCAGAAAAGGAGGTTTTCCGATGGACCTTGAAAAAACCGTACGCAATCTCAAAGCACGGCATTTTCTTGTTTCCTGTTTCGCCTCCGGAAAAGAGGCTGTCGACTATCTGAAAACCCAGATCAATGAGACCACCGTCGGCATCGGCGGATGCAAGACTGCGGATCAGCTCGGGCTCTATGATGTGCTGTCGGAGAACAACCAGGTCTTCTGGCACTGGAGATCTCCGGGAATGGATACACTGAAGCAGGCAAATGCGGCAGATGTCTATATAACCGGAGCAAATGCGATCTCCGAAGACGGAGAGATCCTGAATATCGACGGAAGAGGAAACCGTCTTGCAGGACAGGTGTTCGGAAACAAGCGCGTCTTCATCATAGCCGGGACCAACAAGATCTGTCCCGACTTCGACGCCGCTCTTTACCGGGCACGCAACGTGGCCGCTGTGGAAAACGGGAAGCGATTTGAAAACCAGAACCCCTGCCGTCTGGACGGGAAATGCCACGACTGCCGCTCCACGGAGCGGATCTGCAACGCCCTTCTGGTACTCTGGGGTCCGATGATGGACATGACAACGGAGATCATTCTGATCGACGAAGAACTGGGAATGTGAGGTGCAGTGATGATCAAACGGGAACAGGAACGTATCCGCGAAAGCAAGAAAATGTTCGGCGGCGCAGGAGAGGCGCGCATGACCCATATCCTGGAAGCCGGCGAAGAAATGTATAACAAAGGCCGTGTATTTAACTATCTGTATCTGGATCCGGGCTGCGAGATCGGATGGCATGTCCATCACGGAGACGGAGAGACCTATCTGATCCTGAAAGGAGAAGGCGAATACAGCGACAACGGCACTCCCGTAACACTCCATCCGGGAGATGTCGCCTTCGTAGACGACGGGGAAGGACACAGCCTTGTAAACCGCGGCACCGAGCCGCTTGAGGCGATCGCGCTGATCCTCTATAAATGAGAGAACCGGAAAACGGGGAACGGACATGCACCGGAGTATGTCCGTTCCCCGTTTTTCCGCTGATCCCCTCTCAGCCGGTACATTGCAGATTGACGCGCCGTGACCGTAAGGTGTATTATTCTGTCTGAAGGAGATCGTCCGCTTTTTCGGGCTTTCACCCATACTATCGGACCAGGAGAAACTATACACCAATGTCTATCACGATCTTTACTCCCGGCAGGACCGAACTTGCCGGAAACCATACCGACCATCAGAACGGCAGAGTACTTGCTTCTGCCGTGGATGTAGGTCTCACCGCCACTGTGGAAAAAACGGACGGAAAAACCGTCCGCATCGAATCAGAGGGTTTTCCCGCCTTTGATGTAGCGCTTGATGAACTGGAGGTACTTCCCACGGAATTCGGCACTTCCCGGTCTCTGGTCCGCGGCATGCTGGCTGACTTTCGGGATCTCGGTCTGAAAATCGGGCCGTTTTCCGCCCGGATCACAAGCACCCTTCCTTCCGGTTCCGGTCTTTCCTCCTCCGCCGCTTTTTCCGTGATGATCGGGCGGATCCTCAACGAGCTCTTCAACGAACAGGAGGCCGATCCGGTCGTGATCGCGCGGTCAGCCCAGAAGGCGGAAAATGTTTTCTTCGGGAAACCCTGCGGCTTGATGGATCAGCTTGCCTGTTCCCTTGGTCATGCCGTGTATGTGGACTTCAAAACCATGGAAATCGATCCGATCATTGCCGATTTCGGAGCCATGGGCCTTGCGCTCTGCCTCACAAACACGGGCGGAAGCCATGCCGGGCTGGATTCTTCCTATGCCCGTATCCGTTCGGATATGGTCTATGTGGCCAATCTGTTCGATAAAGGAATGCTGAGCGACGTCGATCCGGACGAATTCCGCGCAAAAGGCTGGAGTTCCTCCGACCGGCCTGTGCGGCGTGCCATGCACTTCTTCGATGAAAACGAACGTGTCCCCCTTATGCGGGACGCTCTTCGCAGCGGGGACGGAAACACCTATATGCGTCTGATGAACGAATCCGGCCGTTCTTCCGAAAACCTTCTCAACAACATCGTCACCAGCGCCTCCGGGGACACAAAGCTTGCCGAAGGTCTGGAAAGAAGTGCAGAACTTCTGGAGGGGAAAGGCGCATGGCGTGTCCACGGCGGCGGTTTTGCCGGCTGTGTGCAGGCCCTGATGCCCGCAGATTATTTCCCTGTCTACAAAGCAGAGATGGAAAAACAGTTCGGAGCAAACTCCTGCTGGGAGCTGAAACTCGTCTGAAACAAACAAAAGCGGTGACCGGCCGGTCACCGCTTTTTTGTTCCCGAAAATCGGGATCACTTTCCCATATTCATCTGGGCCGCGACTTCTGCAGCAAAATCTTCCTGCTTCTTTTCGATTCCTTCGCCTTTTACGAAATGGATCGCATCGACGAACTTAACGGAACCGCCAAGCTTTTTGGCCGCATCGGCAATGTAGCCTTCCACCGAACCGGAGAAGAGGTCGGAGCGAACGAACTCCTGCTGAAGCAGGCAGTTCTCCTTGTAGAAAGCGGCCATCTTGCCGGCAGCGATCTTCTCCTTGATGGCAGCCGGTTTGGAAGCCATCTTCGGATCATTGTCCATGAGAGCGACCTGAACCTGGAGCTCATGGTCGACATCTTCCTGAGGAACCAGCGCCTTGTCCCAGTATTTCGGGTTCATGGCCGCGATCTGCATAGCAACGTTCTTGCCGATCTCCGTGGCATCGATGTCGCCTTCCACAGCCAGATTCACCAGGACACCGCGGGTGCCGCCGGCATGGACATACGCCACGCTGGTATTCCGGTCGAAGCGGGCGAAACGGCGGATCTGCAGATTCTCACCGATGGACATGACCTTTTCGGGAAGGATCTCGGACACTGTGAGGTCGGATCCGGGATACTTGCAGTTGAGCAGTGCTTCCACATCGGCCGGTGCGTCGTTCCGGACGACTTTGCAGATATCCTTGACAAACGCGACAAAAAGATCGCTCTTGGCGCAGAAGTCGGTCTCGCAGTTCACTTCCACGATCGCACCGACACCGCATTTCGGGCATACTTCGGCATAGGCCATGCCTTCCGCAGCAATGCGTCCGGCTTTCTTCGCCGCTTTGGCCAGTCCCTTTTCGCGCAGCCAATCGACTGCTTTGTCCATATCTCCGTCGGTAGCCTGGAGCGCTTTCTTGCAGTCCATCATTCCGACGTTTGTCATCTCACGGAGTGTTTTTACATCCTGAGCGGTAAATGCCATTGTTATTTCCTCCTATCATCATTTTAAAAAAGGGGCTTGTTTTCAGGCCCCTTTTCCTGTTTCAAACGGTTCTTATTCCTCGACAGCCGCTGCAGTCTCGGCTGCTTCGGCCATGACCTCTTCCGCATTTTCTGCGTCTTCGCCCTGATGTCCTTCCTGGACGGCGTTCGCCATGCATCCGGCGATGAGGCGGATGGCGCGGATGGCATCATCGTTGGCTGGAATCACATAGTCCACTTCATCGGGATCGCAGTTGGTGTCGACGATCGCTACGATGGGGATATGGAGTTTGCGAGCTTCGGCGATGGCGTTATGCTCCTTGCGGGGATCTACCACGAAGAGAGCTCCGGGGAGTTTCTTCATGTCCTTCACACCGCCGAGGTACTTCTCGAGCTTTTCCATCTCGCCGAGATGCTTCATGACTTCCTTCTTCGGAAGCATGTCGAAGGTGCCGTCTTCCTGCATCTTCTTGAGCTGAGCGAGTCTGTCAACGCGGGTGCGCATCGTCTTGAAGTTTGTGAGCATGCCGCCGAGCCAGCGTGCATTGACATAATACATGCCTACGCGGGACGCCTCTTCACGGACGGCATCGGTCGCCTGCTTTTTCGTTCCGACGAACAGGATGGAATCCCCGTTCTCGCTCAGCTGGCGAACAAACTCATATGCTTCTTCCAGTTTTTTGACCGTCTTCTGAAGGTCGATGATGTAAATGCCGTTACGCTCACAATAGATGTACTCGGCCATTTTGGGGTTCCAGCGTCTGGTCTGGTGACCAAAATGGACACCTGCTTCCAGCAGCTGCTTCATGGATACTACGGATGCCATTAGTTTTCCTCCAATTATTTGTTTTTTCCTCCGGGAACCTCATCCCCTCCGCCAAGCTTTCCAGCCACATGGGGAAAGTCCGCTCCCGTGCGAAATGCTTGAATATAATAACAGAAGCGCCTTCTGTTTGCAAGGTTTTTTTCTGCTTTTTTGTATGATTTTCTTTTTTCGGCGGGTCTTTTTCCTTTTCCTCTTTTTTTCACGCGTTTTTTCCGAAATAGCGGGCACATCACAAAAGACCGAGCGTCACGGGATCATGATCCCGTGACGCTCGGTCTTCCGCATGAAGCTCCTGTTCAGCCGGCGGATCGTTCGACCTTCTCCGTCAGCATTCCTTCCAGCAAAGAAAGATCTTCATCCGAGAAACGTTCCCGGCTTACAAGCACGACCAGGTTTCCGCCGTTTTCTTCAAGGAAGTCTCCCATCATTTCATCCAGTTCGCGGACAGCCTTCCCTCCGGCATCCAACGTCAGCGTATCATAATCCCGGTCGGAACTTACGAGGATCAGTTCTCCCCCTGTCCCGCTTCCGCTTTCCCGCCTGCAGGTCAGGAAGACCGTTTTTACCTCCGGTGTGAGGCTTCCTCCTTCCCGTGCTTTCTGAACAGCACCTTCCGTCCAGAACTGATCGAGCGGTGCGGAGCTGCGCAGCTCTTCCAGTGCCGATTCAACATTGGCCAGCTCTTTCTTTGCCTTCTCCGCGGCAGCCAGACATGAAACGCCCGTAAAGATGACGCACAGGGTGAGCACGATAAGCAGAATATTGGATATTGCAATGAATCTCTTTCTGTTTTCCTCGTTTTTCACTGTTCATTCCTCCGTTTTTCCCCGCTCTTTACCGGAGACGGGATTTTCTCGCTCAGTATCCTCTCCGCCACACGTCGGAGTTTTTCCTTCTCCCCCAGTCCGGCCAGCGGCGGACCTTCCAGATCGATCAGGAGGTATTTCGGGCGGTTGTTCTTGAAGATGACCGCTTCACCCATCGCATCTGCGATCCTTGTGACCCGGGAGAAATTCTGGTTTGCCTCGGATACCGAAACGATCGAATCGGTATCGATCTTCATGCACTCCACCTCAGCCTCAGAATCCTTTTGTCCATTATAACCGATATTAGGTAAAATTCAAGCTAATATTTTACCTATTTTCTCTCTTTTTCCCAACTTGACCGGAACTGCTTCTCCGCTGCCCGGCAAGCGGATCCGATGCCTGACGGGGCTGCTTTCTTTCCGGGCTTTTGAGTTGACAAACCGTTGTATTATGATAAAATATTTGTTTACTATAGTATAGTATGGAGTGGTATGTCCTATCGGCATTCATCCGTACCTGTTCCTTCCTCCGGGCTTCTCCGGAGTGAAAGCCTCTGAACTGTAAAAGGAGTGCGCAGCGCATGTGGGGGAATAAACGCAGAACTCTTTCTCTGATCCTGAAAATACTTGCCGGTATTCTGGCTGTCGTGCTGGCATTTGGAATATACAGAGCCTACCGGAACCAGCTTGCCAAAGACGCAGCGGAAAAACACGAATATTCCGCTGTTTATCAGGAACATACGCAGAATGAAGTGGAAGCAAAGCAGGCTTACAACGATCTCATCGATGAGGAGTTCGAAAAGGATGCCGAGTGTGTCCGCGTGAATCTCCCGGGCATCGTCTGCTGGGGCGATACGCTTACCGTGGGAACCACGGGCGGAGTTTCCTATCCTTCTGTTCTCCAGGATCTCATCAATTCCAACATCTGCAGTGTTTACAACTTCCGCGCGCAGATGGAGAAGCTGGGCGATTTCTCTTCCAGCCGTGTGGTCTGGTCAGACTATAAGGTCATGATCCCCGTCGTGAATATGGGCGTTTACGGAGAATCCGCCCCTACGATCGCCGGCCGGAGCGGAGCCATGCCCTACCTTCTCTACAGAAGCGTCACGATCCCGGAGGACTGCACCGCTGTTCAGGTCACGCTGACATGTGCGGTCGGGCAGCCGGTCAATCCTCTTGAGAACGGGGAGAGCGGGATCAATGACGTATCCATCGCAGGCGTGACGGGAAAGCTGTCCCGTGTACGTGCCGGTCTTTATATGTTCACGCGAAACGAGCCCGGTGATCCTGTCCTCGCCGAAGCCGGGACGGAAGTCATCACCGCCTGCTCGGATATGTATACCGATTTTATTCCCGTTATTCTGATCGGTACTTACGGAGGCTATACTTCCACAGAAGACTACATTGAAATGGTCCGTTCGATGATCGGACACCATCACACGGAAACCGGACGTTTTCTGATCGTCGGTCCTTTTACCAGCAGCGCTTCCAACACCGGCAGCCGTTTTACCGCGCTGGAACAGGCCCTCCAGCAGGCTTTCGGCGATAATTTCATCAATGCCCGAAAGTACTTCTGCTCCGACGCCATGAGTGACGCGAAACTCAGCTATACCAAGGCTGATCAGCAGGAAGTCTCCCGCGGGACCGTTCCGGGCAGTCTCCGCAATCCGCTTGCACCTGAAGAACTCACCGCGACCGGTTATGAACTGCTCGGCAAACTTATTTACACACGAATGGACCAGCTCGGCTGGTTCGATGAAGTCAGAGAGGAGCTGGGAATCAATGCCCAATAACACCTACGATCCTTCCGCGCGTACAAATACTGCCGGAACCGCTGCCGATCCGGCGGCCGGCGCCAAGATCTTCATTCTCCCGCAGGATCAGGCACAGAACGGGGAGGTGACTATCGATCTGCTCGCGCTGCTTCGCTCGGTCTGGAAAAACTTCGTCTATGTGATCCTTCTTGCCGTGATCGGCGGCGCAGTCATGTTCTTTTACACTTCTCTGTTTTATGTTCCGACCTATGAGACCGACATCGCTCTTTACGTCAATGACGCCTCGGTCTCCATCGGGAACGCGAACATCAGCATCTCTTCCCTGAGCAGCGGAGTCACCGCCGCAAGCAAGCTGGTCAACACCTATACTTTTGTGCTTGATTCCCGGACCACGCTGAACGAAATCATCGAAGTGACCGGTGTTCCGTATGACTACAAAGAGCTCGGGAAAATGATCCGCAGCGAGTCGGTGGAGGGGACCGGAGGCCTCAAGATCTATGTGAAGAGCAGTGATCCCATGGAAGCGGAACTGATCGCCAACACGATCGCCGACGTTCTCAGCCAGCGCATCACCGACGTGATCGAAGGCTGTTCGGTGAAGGTCGTGGACTATGCGTTCGTCCCGTCAAGCCCGGAGCATGCGAATTATGTGAAAAACACCGTCATCGGCATGATCGCCGGTGCGCTGCTGGCTGCCGTGGTCATTGCCGCCGTGAGCTTCATTTCGGATATGAAAGACAAGTCGGTCCGTTCCGTGGATGATTTCCGTGCGGCTTATCCCAACATCCCCGTGCTTGGCATGATCCCGGATATGACTGTCAGCGGAGGAAAGAAGGGGTATTATTCCAGCTACTATACCTCCTATGAGAGCAGTGTCAAAAAACCTGCCTCAGCAAAAAGGAACGGGGAGGAGAACTGAAAATGGCACAGAAAAAAACCGGCGCTCCAGCCGCAAAAAGTTCACGCAGGATCATCTGCGAACATGTGTCCTTCGATGCGAAGGAAGCATACAAACGTCTGCGCACGAATATACTTTTCTCCTTCAGCGATGAAAAGAACTGTCATACCATCGGCCTTACCAGTTCCGCTCCGGGAGAGGGAAAAAGCGTGACTGCCGCCAATCTTGCCTATTCTCTCGCGCAGACGGACCGCAAGGTTCTCCTGATCGAGGGGGATATGCGGCGACCTTCCCTGCATACCCTTCTGGGCATGGAGATCCAGCCGGGTCTTTCCAATTATCTCTCACAGATCAATCTGCAGGGAAACCTGTTTCAGAAATATCTTCCTTCCGACGGATCGAGGCCTTTCTATTTTCTCTCATCCGGAGAGATCCCTCCCAACCCGGCGGAGCTTCTTGATTCCGGACGGATGAAAACG
>JAGBQR010000020.1 GCA_017632775.1 Oscillospiraceae bacterium
AGCGTTGAATGGGAAGACAGCGGCATGGAGCGCGTACACGGTGCGACGGAGTCTCTCGAGTATGTGCGCAAGATGGACTTCGACAAGTCCGACGTCGCTTTCGACGCCGCCCTCGCCAACGACTGAACATTTCGATCACAGCACTTTATTGCCCCCTTGAACAAAGGGGGCAATAAACAAAACAGATCATAAACAGGCTGTATTTATAATTCTTTAAATCGGAGGAAATATACAAATGGCAAGAGTTCTTAAGTATGCAATGGTCGGAGGCGGACCCGGCTCCTTCATCGGCGGTGCTCATCGCCGGGCGATCCGCATCGAACAGAAAGCGGAACTGGTCTGCGGAGCGTTCTCAAGAGACGCGGTAAAATCCGCACAGATGGCGGAAGAACTCCATCTGGATCCCGCCCGCTGCTATCCCACCTACAAGGAAATGCTCGCAGCGGAAGCGGGCAACATCGATTTTGTCGTTATAGTCACACCGAACTTTTCCCATTTTGAGATCGCCAAAGCATGTTTGGAAGCAGGCGTGAATGTCTCCTGCGACAAACCGGTCACGATCTCCTATGCCCAGGCGGCGGAACTGAGAGAACTGGCAAAAGCGAAGGATCTGCTGTTCATGGTTACCTATACCTATACCGGCCATGTGACGGCAAAGTACATGCGTGATATCATCAAACGCGGCGACATCGGTGAAGTCCGCATGGTAATGGCGGAATACCCGCAGGGCTGGCTTGCTTTTGAAGGAGACAATGGCGGCAAGCAGGGTGAATGGCGTACCGATCCGAAGCGCTCAGGCGGTGTAAACTGTCTCGGAGATCTCGGTACCCATGTGGAGAACTTCATTGCAATGGCGACCGGTCTGAAAATCAAAAAGGTTCTTGCGAAACTCGATGTCGTTGTTCCCGGCCGCGTTCTGGATGATAATGACAGTGTCATGGTGCAGTATGACAACGGTGCATCCGGCTTCTACTGGACGTCCCAGATCGCCATCGGGTATGACAATGCGCTCCGTGTACGTATCTACGGGAGCAAAGGTACCATTGAATGGTTCCAGGAGACTCCGGACAAAATCACGATCATCGACGCAGACAATACCATCCGCGAAGTACACCGCGGTTATGCGCAGATCACGCCGGATGCCGCCAAATACGGAAGGCTGCCTTCCGGCCATACGGAAGGCTGGCTGGAGGCAATGGGCAACCTCTATACCAGCTTTGCCGAGTGCATCCTGGCCAGAGAGAACGGCACGTTTACCCCGGACATGATCGATTATCAGACAGTTGAAGCCGGAGCGGAAGGCCTTGCCTTTGTGGAAGCCTGCCTGAAGAGCACCAATAACGGAAATATCTGGGTCGATGTCGAAGAATAATTCATAAAAACGCAACGGAGACTTGATTTATGGATTTTACCGCATTCAACCACTATATGGTCTGTGAAGATGATATAGAAGTCAACAAGGCAGATGACGTTGTTCTCGGGTATGAGTTCAAATGCAAATATCCCACATACCGAGGCGCCTATATCTGCAATGTGCTGACCCTTCGCGTCTTTATCGACGGCGAGGAAGTCCCGCAGGAAAGCATTCGCTTCGGGGTGAACGGAAAGTTTTTCCTGCTCAGCGAGATGAAGGACATGTACAAGGAGTACTGGTTTACCGGCAGCAAGGCGATCCTGCGGATCGTGGACGAGAGTGGGATCTCACCGGGAGAACATAAGGTGAAAATGCTTATGTCGCATAAGATCCCCTATACCGGGTATTTCGGAAATTATCTCGTAGTGGACAGCGACTGCGAAAAAACGCTTCGCGTGAAGGAATAAAGGAGGAGCAAAAATGGCAGACGGATTGAAATACGGCGTTAGTCTTTACTGTTTCTCCAACTCCTTCCATACCGGAATGCTTGATCTGGAAGGCTGCATCAAACGTGCGAAAGAGATCGGCTACAACGGTGCTACGCTGGTTGCAGCACAGTCCTGTGAAGAGTATCCGTTCCCAACGGACAAATGGCTCTACAAAGTTCGCGATACCATGGAAAAGTACGAAGTCGAGCCGGTCTGCTGGGAAGCCTATCTGGATGTCGGCATGCGCAACGACCGGGACATGTCCCCGGAAGAGATCCGTGAGTTTACGCGGAACGATCTCATTTATGCGCACAAGGCCGGATTCCACATGATGAAGACGCAGCACTCCATCACACCGGAGATTTTCGAGAGCATGCGGCCATTCTGCGAGAAGCTTGATGTCAAACTCTGCATCGAGATGCACCATCCTCACCATCCGCTGGTTCCGGTCTGGCAAAAGTATTTTGAGGCCATGGAGCGCAGCAACGGATGGCTTGGCATATGCCCGGACATGAGCATATTCCAGCATTTTCCGCATGGACTGCATATCCGCCAGGCCTATGAGGCCGGAGCAAGACCTGAGAAAGTGGAAGAGATCCTTCAGCTCATGCGGGACGGCAGACCGGAAAGCGAGATGGACAGTCTTGATCTCAGCGCTGTCGAGAGACAGTACGGAGAGGAGTTCTATCACAAGAATGCCCCGGCAGGAAAACTTGACCAGCTTGAAGGACTGCTCAAGTACACCCATATGATTCACGGCAAGTTCTACTATCTGGCGGATGACCGGGACGATCCCTGCATCCCCTATGACAAGATTATGCCCATCATTCGGAAGTCCGGCTATGACGGATATCTTATCGCGGAGTATGAAGGCCATCATTTCACCATTGAAGAGGACGATACCGTCCAGCTGCACAGATACTGGAGCATGGTGAAGAGAATGTACGACAACGCATAAACTGTTACCATAATCCAATGCACAGACAGCCTCTGCCGATTTTCCGGCAGGGGCTGTTACTTATACCGGAATGAGCAGATTCGGGAAAGAAACAGGAAAAAAAGCAGAAATCTTCCCGAACACTTGATTGACGAAAGCGGCAAGCTGTGATACTCTGTGTTTACATAATTTTAATGGCGGAGGAAGGACGAATGTCTCTGAAACCAAATGAGGATCTTTCAGGGCTGAATCGCAGGGAATTGTGCGAATTCGCTTCGGAGCTCTGTGCGAAGATCGAAGCCGAGGTCGGTCAGATGACCTACCGCGGAGGAATATACGAAGGCAATGTTTCGGTTGACGAAAACGGTGAGATCCGGCTTGGACCGCCTGCGGAAGGGGAACCTTCAGAACAGGAACTGCTCTATGCCGCTCCGGAACTTTACTGGCACGGGAAATACACACCCGCCTGCGATGTGTATTCCATCGGACTGCTGCTGTATAAGCTGGCTGAAGGAAGACTTCCCTTCGAAAGTGAAAACTGTGATGAAAAACGGGCGCATCGTCTGCGCCTGCAGGGGTCTTCTTTTAATCATCCGCTGAATGCCGGCAGGCGGCTGGGGGATATCATCGTTAAAGCCCTCAGCTATGATCCTTCGGATCGATACCGGAACCCGGGCGAGATGAAGATCATGCTGGACAACTGTCTGAAGAATCTTTTCCTTCGCGAGGAACCCTGTGCAGAAGCCGTTTTCCTCAAGAGCGACGATGACCTGAGTGAAATGGAGCGGATGATGGTATCCATCATCGAGACACACAGCGATTTTGATGAAAATGCTGCAGAAGGGAAAGTAGACGAGGCAGCTGCCGTGGTCGGACCGATCTTCGGGGAAGAGGAGGAATCGCAGGAACTAATGGGAACGGAACCTGCAGAGGAGACGGTCCGTCTTCCTGAAGAGGCGGAGGAGGAAACAGAACAGATGGAGATCCCGCCGGAGGTCCCGGACGGTTTTGATCCGGAACCGGAAGGCGAGGAAGAAGAGTTCCTTCCCGTCCGGGAAGGGACGGAGGAAACTGCGGAGGAAGAAAGCCGGGAGGGACCGGAACAGTCTGTCCGTGATGCTGTTGTCCGGCTGGAACCTGCGCAGGCGGATCCGGAACTGGAACCGGTACACGTGAAGGGAAAGAAAAATGAGGATTTCCCCGACATCATCGTGACCAATACCGGGAAAACAGTCTCCCTGTCTCAGAAGCAGGTTGAAGCTGAGGTCCGCAGGAGAAAAAGAAGACCGTTGATTTTTATCCTCGTTCTTTGTGCACTGCTGGTTTTTGCCGCCCTGCTCTTCAATAAAATCATGGGACCTGCTCCTGCAATTCCCGAACCGGAGGAAACGGAAGACATTCCGGGACCGGTCGTGGTTACTTCTGCGCCGGTTGTGGAGACTCCGGAACCGGAGCCTTCTGCACCTGCGGAGATGATTTCGGAGTATCGTTTCTTCTCTGAAAACGTGAGCTGGAGCGAAGCCCGGGAGCGCTGTGCGGAAGAGGGCGGACATCTTGTGGTCATCAACGATGCGGATGAATTCGCAAAAGTCACCGGAATGGCGGAAGAGCGGGGAATCCATGTGATCTGGATCGGTCTGCACCGGGAGAGCGGTATGCTGGTCTGGGAAACAGATGATCTGAATGCAGAGTTCTTCTATAACTGGGATCAGGGAGAACCGTCCGAGTTCGACGGAGATATCCGGGAAGACTATGTGTTTATTTGGGACTGGACCGGTCGTGGCTGGGTGTATAATGACTGCATCAATGATCCGGAGGGTGAGTACCCGGAAAGCTACCGGAACCAGATCGGGTTTGTCTGCGAAATCGAGAAACCCAAAGAATAGAGACTTTATCTGCAGAACGGAGGCCTCCGCCCGGAGACCTCCGTTAAATTTCTGTAAAAACTGCCGGGTTAGATGACTTCTGTTTCAATTGCGGTGTTCAAAAAAGAAAAATTGTGCTATACTGCTTCATTATACTACCGGAGGTATGCCTCTGAGCAGGTTTTCTATGAAAAATATGAGAAAAAAGATCTGTATACTGCTTGCGATCTGCCTCTGCCTGTCGATCTGCGCCTGCGGGAATCCGCAAGGCTATGGTGTGAGGGCGGTGGCGACACTCGTAGAGCAGGACTATATACTGGCTTTCCGCACGGGCGACATCACGGTTTTTTACGTGTCTGCAGCACTTCAGGTGCTCAATGCACAGGGAAAAATCGATGAGTTGAACAGAAAGTGGTTCGGAAGTTATCCGGTGACGTTTGAAAAAGATGCCGAGGCACTGAACAAAACCGGTATGCCGGAACCGAGGAATTTTGTGGTTGGCATCGATCTGGACTCTTTCCCGTTTGCCTATAAGGATGCCAACGGCGCTTACTGGGGCTTCGATGTGGAACTGGCGATGGCAGTGTGCGAACTGCTGGACTGGCAGCTCTCGCTGCAGCCGATCGAGACGGTAGACGCCTATGTGGAACTTTCTTCCGGAAACATCGACTGTGCCTGGGGCGGGATCGCTTTGGACCAGAAAATGGTTGATGAGGGGAAATATGAACCGCTGGGTCCTTATGTGCATAACGACATCATCATTGCGTCCCGTGCCGGATCCGGTATCACAAGCAAGATCCAGCTCCGCGGGAAACGCATGGCCATGAACATAAACGATGAATCTAGGGAAGCGCTGGAATCGGTACCGTCCATAAAAAACAAGCTGGGGCAGATCATCCGGCTTACCGGCGGATCGGTCGAATGCTTTCAGTATCTGTATGACAACAAATGCGACCTGGTGCTCACCGACAGCACAGCAGCGCTGTATTATAAAAACAGATAAGGAACAGATAAAATTGGAAACGATGTGGATCGCAGATAAATGGAAGGAGTTTGAACTTCTCGACTGTTCGGACGGTGAGAAGCTGGAGCGCTGGGGCAGATATACGCTTGTTCGCCCTGATCCGCAGGTCATTTGGTCCACACCTCGAAAAGATCCCCGGTGGAACGGAAGAAATGCCCGCTATAACCGCAGTGAGAGCGGAGGCGGCAGCTGGGAAAAGGGAGATCTTCCTAAAAGCTGGAGCATTTCTTACGGTGATCTTCATTTCCACGTGAAACCGATGAACTTCAAGCACACGGGACTTTTTCCGGAGCAGGCCGTAAACTGGGACTGGGCAATGGGAAAAATCCGTGAAGCCGGAAGACCGGTTCGAGTGCTGAATCTTTTTGCCTACACAGGCGGAGCAACGGTGGCATGCGCTAAGGCGGGGGCTTCTGTGTGCCATGTGGATGCGGCGAAAGGAATGGTGACCTGGGGAAAGGAAAATGCGGCAGCTTCCGGACTCGCGGATGCACCGATCCGCTGGATCGTGGATGACTGTGCCAAGTTCGTAGAGCGGGAGATACGGAGGGGAAAACGCTACGATGCGCTGATCATGGATCCGCCGTCCTACGGGCGCGGTCCGGGAGGAGAGATCTGGAAACTGGAACAGAATCTCTGGCCGTTCGTCTCCCTCTGTGCCAGACTACTGTCCGACGATCCGCTCTTCGTTCTGATCAATTCCTATACCACAGGACTTTCAGCATCGGTCCTTTCCTATATCTCTGAAAGCATTTTCACGGCAAAATACGGCGGCAGGTCCGAAAGCAGGGAACTGGGTCTTCCGGTTACAGACAGCGGACTGATCCTTCCGTGCGGTACATCCTGCAGATGGGAGACCTGAGTACCCGGCCTCCGAAAGGAAAACTGACTTTGAGTGAAATAATCCGATTTGATGATGTGCATTATACCTATCCAGGTGACGAACAGGAGAGCCTGTGCGGCGTAACGCTTGGAATCGAAGAAGGAAGCTTCGTAGCTGTCCTGGGACAGAACGGTTCCGGAAAATCCACACTGGCAAAGCATATGAATGCGATTCTTATCCCGGACGAGGGGACTGTCCTCATCGCAGGGATCGATACAGGCAACGAAGATCGCGTGATCGAGATCAGGCGGCGCGTGGGTATGGTGTTCCAGAATCCGGATAATCAGATCGTTGCCAACGTGGTAGAGGACGATGTGGCTTTCGCACCGGAAAACCTGGGTGTGGAACCCGCGGAAATCAGACGAAGAGTCGATGATGCTCTTCGTCAGGTTGGCATGTATGAATACAGAGAACATGCCCCGCACCTGCTTTCCGGGGGACAGAAGCAGCGTATCGCCATTGCAGGTGTCATTGCCATGCAGCCGCAGATCATCGTTCTGGATGAACCCACAGCGATGCTGGACCCCATCGGGAGACGGGAGGTCCTTGCCACGGTGACGAGGCTGTGCCGGGAAAAGGGAATGACAGTGGTACTGATCACGCACCATATGGATGAATGTATCGGTGCGGACCGGGTCCTTGTCATGGCGGACGGTTTTCTTGTTGCCGACGGCACACCCGGAGACCTTTTCAGCCAGCCGGAGCTGATGAAAAAGCACGGTCTGGATGTGCCGGAAACCGTGAAGCTGATGGCGGATTTGAACCGGCAGGGCTGGAACCTTCCGCTCAGCGCGCTGCAGATCGAAGATTGCGTTGAAGAAATCAGAAAGGGCATCGGATCGTAAACAGATGGCACAATTGCAGTGTGAGAACCTGCGCCACGTATACAGTGCAGGGACTCCGTTTGAAAAAACAGCGATCGACTGTATCAACCTTGCTTTTCCTCAGGGGCAGATGATCGGCTTGATCGGGCATACCGGCTCCGGAAAGTCAACGCTCATACAGCACCTGAATGCACTGCTCCGGCCTACCTCCGGAGTCGTGACCTATAACGGGGCGGATATCAATGAGAGCAAAATCAGCCGCAGAGACATCAAGCAAAAGGTGGGACTGGTTTTCCAGTACCCGGAATATCAGCTGTTTGAGGAAACTGTATATAAGGACGTCGCTTTCGGCCCCCGCAACATGGGACTGGGGGAAAACGAGATCCGGGAGCGGGTACTGGAGGCAGCGCATTTTACAGGGATCGAGGAAGAGCTCTTTGAACGTTCTCCGCTGGAACTCTCCGGCGGACAGAAGCGCCGGATCGCCATTGCAGGCGTGATCGCCATGCGTCCGAGGATCCTGATCCTGGATGAACCCACCGCAGGACTGGATCCCGCCGGAAGCCGTCAGATCCTGGACAACATCTGCCGTTATCGGAGAGAGACCGGATCTACGGTGATCTTTGTCAGCCACAATATGGACGATGTGGCGCGGATCGCAGAGCGTATCATCGTCATTTCCAAAGGGAATGTATTCATGGACGGACGTCCGGAAGAGGTTTTCATGGAACCGGAGAAACTTCTTTCACAGGGGCTGGATGTCCCGCATGCGACGGCCATTGCGATGGAACTGCGCGGCCGCGGGATCCCCATCCCGATGCCGGTCTGTACTCATGAGCAGCTTGTGGCGGCTGTTGCGGCGTGCAGGAGGGGTCCGGTATGCTGAAAGATATCACGCTCGGCCAGTTTTTCCCAGGTAATACGCTGATCCACAGGCTGGATCCGCGTACAAAGATCGTGTGCATCATGGTCTATATCGTGGCTCTTTTCCTGGCACAAGGGTGGGCAGCCTATCTTCTGATGACTGCAGTGACCCTGCTGCTGATGGCAGTTTCCAGAATCTCACCGAAAAGAATATTCACCGGACTCAAACCGATGGTTTTCATCATCGTTCTGACCGGTGTCCTGAACATCTTTTATACTAAAGGAACTCCCGTGGCGGAAGGTTGGATCATAACGTGGGAGGGTCTGGAAAAAGCGGCACAGATGATCCTGCGTATCACGCTGCTGATCAGCGGGACATTTCTCCTTACCTATACCACAAGTCCCATCGCGTTGACGGACGGTTTGGAGAAGCTGCTCAATCCGCTGAAAAAAATCGGTCTTCCTGTTCACGAGATGACGCTGATGATGAGCATGGCCTTGCGTTTCATCCCTACGCTCATCGAAGAAACGGATAAGATCATGTCTGCACAGCGGGCGAGAGGGGCGGATTTTGAAACGGGAGGACTCATTAAACGGGCAAAGGCGCTCCTTCCGATCCTTGTTCCCCTGTTTGTCTCCGCTTTCCGCCGGGCGGATGAACTGGCGGTGGCTATGGAGAGCCGCTGCTATCACGGCGGAGAAGGACGTACCCGGATGAAGCAGATGAAGCTGGCGGCGATCGACGGCGGGGCAGCATTGTTTACCGTGGCTTTTTTTGCTGCGGTCATCGTATTGAAACGGATCGGAATATGAGAAACATCGCACTCAAACTCCGCTATGACGGCAGTGCCTATCACGGATGGCAGATCCAGAAGGAAGATATCACTGTGGCGTCCGTTCTGGAGGAGGCGCTGGAAAAAGTCTGCGGACATCCGGTCCGGGTGACAGGATGCGGACGAACGGACGCGGGTGTCCATGCGCTCCGCTACTGTGCGAATTTCCGTACGGATTCAACGATCCCGGCAGAACGGATTCCATATGCGCTGAACACACGGCTTCCTGCGGATGTAGCTGTGATGGACGCGGTAGATGCGGCAGAAGACTTCAATGCGATCCTTTCCTGCCGGAAAAAAGAATACATTTACCGGATCCTGAATGCGAGGATCCGTGACCCGTTTTTGGAAAAACGGGTCTGCTTCTATCCGCAGCCGCTGGATCTGGAGCGGATGAAAAGAGCGGCGGAAGCCTTCATCGGGACCCACGATTTCCGTGCGGTCCGGAGTGAGGGAACGCGTACGCGAACGACGATACGTACCGTATTCAGCTGCGGAGTGGAAAAATCCGGGGATCTGATCACTGTGTCGATCTGTGCGGATGGCTTTCTCTACAATATGTGCCGCGCCATGGTGGGGACCATGGTCTATGCTTCCTATGGGAAACTGGAACCGGAAGACATCCCGCTTCTGCTGGAAAAGGGAGACCGGAGGCTGACCGGACCTACGATGCCTCCGCAGGGGCTTTATCTCCATCGGATCTGGTATGACGGTGCGGTCGGAGAAATGATGGAAAAAGACGGAAAAGAGGAAAGAGAATGAAACTGGTCATCGATCTCGTCCTTCTGGCGATCATCGCCCTCTGTACCTGGAAGGGGTATAAGAAGGGACTGGTAGGAAATATCATCAGTCTGTTCATCATCATGGTGGCGCTGCTGGGCGGCACGATGCTTTCCAAAGCCTATTCCGGCGAAGTGATCCCGGCGCTCCGGCCCTTTATCAGCGGATATGTCGATTCACAGAAGACCCGGGATAAAATCATAGAAAACATGGGATTTGAGACCGGGAACTATTCACTGGAAGATATCATCGCACGGGACCCGTCCCTGCGCTACGACTATGCTTATGAGGCCATGCTTCATATCGGTTTTTATGAAAAGACCAGCGAAAAGCTTGCGGTGGATGCCGTTTCCTTCTCGGAGGAACAGGATGTGAACATGACGGATGCAGTCGTGGAGGTGATGTGTGAAACGATGACCTATGTCCTGGGACTCACAGTCGCCTTCCTGATGATCCTGATCCTGCTTGTAGCTGTGGGAAATCTGTTCAATCTGTCACTGAGGCTGCCGAACATGGAGACGGTCGATGAGATCGGGGGGTCCGTCCTCGGGTTTATCAAGGGCTTCCTGTACTGCGTGCTCCTGTGCTGGCTGCTCAGTTTTCTCGGTGCCGTCCTCGGACGGAACACTCTCTACAACACCACGCTGGCAAGATTCTTCCTTTCATTCAAATTCATAACGAACGGGCTTTTATAAGGAGAAAGCGGTAGAATGCAGATGACTCTCTGTTCCCGCTGCGGGAAAAACCCCGCGGTGGTTTTTATTACGAAATATGAAAACAACGAAACAAAGAACGAGGGACTGTGCCTGAAATGCGCCAGAGAGCTCCACATCAAGCCGGTCGATGATGTCCTGGAGAAAATGGGCATCTCCGACGAGGAACTGGATGGTCTGTCGGGCGATATGATGACGGCACTGTCCGGAGTGGAGGATCTGCTCGACTCCGGTGACGGAGAAGAAAATGACGATGATGAGGGAAAGACAGCAACCTTTCCCTTTTTCGGCAAGCTTTTCAACGGCCTGAAGGGCGGATTGAACGGACAGAATGCCGGGACGGCCGGCGGGAAAGAACCTTCGCGGCCGGAAGAAGCGCCCCGGGAAGCAAAACGTCCCGCTGCAGAAGGACGGCGGCCGGGCAAAAGAAAGTTCCTCGACATGTATTGCATCGACCTTACAGCAAGAGCCCGGGAAGGGAAACTGGATAATATGATCGGCCGGGAAGAGGAACTTGAACGGGTGATCCAGATCCTGAACCGCCGGCAGAAAAACAATCCGTGCCTGATCGGAGAACCGGGTGTGGGCAAGACTGCGATCGCAGAAGGCCTTGCCCAGCGCATCGCTGCGGGCAGCGTTCCGTATAAACTCCAGGACAAAGAAGTCCATCTGCTGGACCTCACATCGCTCGTTGCCGGAACCCAGTTCCGTGGCCAGTTTGAAAGCCGTATGAAAGGCCTGATCGAGGAGATCCGGAAGCTCGGTAATATCATCCTCGTGATTGACGAGGTGCATACCATCGTCGGCGCCGGTGATGCGGAGGGCAGCATGAATGCCGCCAACATCCTCAAGCCGGCACTTTCCCGCGGGGAGATCCAGGTGATCGGAGCTACCACCTTCACGGAGTATCGCAAGCATATCGAGAAAGACAGCGCACTGGAGCGCCGTTTCCAGCCGGTGACAGTGAACGAACCTTCTATTGAAGACAGTATCGGGATCCTCCGCGGTATCGCACACTATTACGAGGACTGCCACGGGGTGGAGATCCCGGATGAGATGTGCCGGCAGGCGGTGATCCTGAGCGAGCGGTATATCACCGACCGTTTTCTCCCCGATAAGGCGATCGACCTGCTCGACGAGGCCTGTTCGGATGTGAATCTGAAAGATCCGGATATCAGCCGGAGAATGGTCGCAGAGAGGGATCTGAAGAACCTGACCTTTGAGCAGGAAGCGCTTATGAATGCAGAACCGCCGAAGGATGCGGAAGATCCGGAGGCAGTGATGGAGAAGCGCTATGCGCGGATCGCCGAACTGCGCAGCCGTGAACTCCAGCGAAGGCAGGAACTGGAGGAACTTGCCTCCAAGGACAGGCCGAAACTCACGATCGATAATCTGGCGAGGATCATTGAACTGTGGACGCGGATCCCTGCCAGCACTGTCCGGGAAGGAGAACTGGAACGGCTTGCTGGATTGGAAGACCGGCTGAAAAAACATATCATCGGGCAGGACGAAGCGGTAAAAGCGGTCTGCGCGGCGATCCGCCGCGGACGTGTCGGTCTTAAAGTCAAACGCAAACCGGTGAGCTTCATTTTCGTCGGAGGCACAGGTGTAGGAAAGACGGAGCTGGTCAAACAGCTTGCGGCGGACATGTTCGATACTCCGGAGTCGCTGATCCGTCTGGATATGTCGGAATTTATGGAAAAATTCTCCGTTTCGCGCATCATCGGTTCGCCTCCCGGCTATGTGGGTTATGACGAAGCGGGCCAGCTGACGGAAAAGATACGGCGCAAACCGTACAGTGTGGTACTTTTTGATGAAATCGAGAAAGCCCATCCGGATGTTATGAACATCCTCCTGCAGATCCTGGATGACGGACGTATTACCGATGCTCAAGGCAGGACAGTCAATTTTGAAAACACCATCATCGTCATGACGACCAATGCCGGGAGCAGCAGCAAAAGCGGAAGTGTGGGCTTCGGAGGCTCTGTCAGCGATATGACCCGTGAGCGTGCCATGAAAGCGCTCGGAGAGTTCCTGCGCCCGGAATTCATGAACCGTGTGGACGAAGTGATCTGTTTCAACCAGCTCACTGAAGAAGATTTCCGGAGAATAGCGGCGATCATGCTCTGTGAGGTCCGGGACCTTCTGCAGGAGCGGTCCATCGATTTCCGCTGGGACGAGCGTGTGGTCGACATGCTTGTGCAGGAGGCTTATTCCGTGACCTACGGGGCTCGGGAGCTGCGGCGGGCGATCCAGAAAAAAATCGAGGATCCTCTGGCGGAGGAGATGGTCCGGGCAAGAGATACTGCCATCCGGAGCATCTTCGTTACCGCTGAGGAAGGCAGGCTGAAGATCGATCTGACTTGAATGGTGATGACCGGGATATGGAGTAAAAATGAAACGGAGTATACGTCTGCAGTATAATTCGCCGGCAGTGCTCACCTTTGCACTGTTGTCGCTTGCTGCACTTTTCCTGGGCTGGATCACCCGGGGGTGGACGACCGGGCATCTCTTCAGCGTGTATCGCTCTTCCGCAAGAGATATTCTTACCTATCCCCGTTTTCTCTTTCATGTGTTGGGACACTCCAGCTATGCGCACTATATCGGCAATATGATGATGATCCTGGTGATCGGCCCGTCGGTCGAAGAACGGTACGGTACTCGCGGCCTGATCTGGGCCATGGTCATCACCGCTCTGGTAAGCGGCATGGTGCACTGGCTCTTTTTCCCCGGAAAAGCTCTTCTTGGAGCCTCCGGGATTGTATTCATGCTGATCGTCATGTCCTCTCTGGCAGGCATGAAAGACGGCTGCATCCCTGTCACGCTGATCCTTGTGCTGTTTCTTTATATCGGCGGGGAGATCGTGAACGGAGTCACCCTGCGTGACAATGTCTCACAGATCACCCATGTGATCGGAGGGCTCTGCGGAGCCGTGCTGGGACTGACGATGAGGAGCAGACGATGAAAAAAGCAAAACCGCTAATACTGGTACTGGCTGTGCTGACGCTGCTTTTCATCTGGATGAACTCATTCCTGCCTTCTGGACCCTCTTCCCGGGTGAGCGGCTATGTGACACGCCTTATCACCCCGCTTCTTGAGATCATCGTTGGCAAAGGCCATGTGACCGAATATCTGGTGCGTAAACTGGCGCACGTCGCGGAATACGCGCTGTACGGGTTCTGGCTGGCTCTTCTCGCAAAAGCGGACGGACGCAAGGCACGTACTGCACTGCTGATCGGGTTCCTGACGGCATTTCTGGATGAGACGATCCAGATGTTCACGGGACGGGGACCGGCTGTCCGGGATGTGTGGATCGATCTGATCGGCATTACCGGAGGGATCGGGGCAGGGCATATCCTGCTTCGCCTGATCGGGGTCTACACAGCGGAGAAGAAAGAAAAAGAAGAATAAAGATTGAAAAAAGGCTTGCGTACAGCAAGCCTTTTTCCTTTTTTTCAGGGCAGCAGGAACTTATTAAAATGTTTTAAAAACTGTTGCAACAGAAAGTAAAACAGGATATAATGGACGCATCCGTATTATTCCAAATACATTCAAGTGGAGGAAGGCTTATGAACAACATCAAGTATTCCTATATGGACCACTGGGAGATCATCACCCCCCAGGGACTTTCCAAACCGAATGTCCGCCGGTCATATATGGAGCGCTACCTCAAGCAGATTGCCGCACTGGGTTTCCAGGGACTGGACATGTTTGCATTTTCCATCCCGATGTATTCGCGCATGTTCGGCGGATCTTTCAAAGATTTTGAAAAGTTTCTGCAGGATATCGGCATGGAGAAGGTGTCCGGCCTGTTCAACTGCTATATCGGGGAGCACCCGAACGAGAGGTTCCATGATCCCGCGACCCACGATGCCTTGATCGGCCAGTTCCGCATGTTCTGCGAAATGGCCAAGGGGACCGGGGTGGAGACCATGATCTTCATGCCCGCGGTCAGCTACTGTTATGTGGAGCCCGTGACCGATGACAAGATCCATCATATGGCGGACTTTGCCAACAAAGTGGGCAAGATGCTCATGGAAGACTACGGCATCCATCTCTCCTGCCACCACGAGTTCTGGAGCGGACTGCGCGAGAAATGGGCGATCGATAAATTCTATGAGTGGACCGACCCGAAATACGTGTTCTTCTTCTGCGACACCGCCCAGCATGTGATCGCCGGCGTGGATCCGGTGGAGCTCTACAACCAGCTGGCGGACCGCACCTGGGGCTTCCATCTGAAGGACACCCGCAATACGGACGATACGTATTACCGTATCCCGCCTGACACGGAACTGATGGTTCCGGACGTGCCGCGCTGGTTCTATGAGGCGGGATCCGGAAAAGGCCTGTGTGATTTCCCGGCGCTTTACCGCGCGATCAGGAAGAACAACTACAGCGGATGGATCAGCGTGGAACACGACAAGGCGGATATCGAAGGCAAGTCCTTCGCGGACTGCACTGCCGTTTCCAAGTGGTATATCGAGAATGTTCTCAATCCTATTCTGAAGGAGGAGAAGTAAGATGGCGATCAAATGGGGATATTCGCTCAACTGCTGGCATCACCAGTCAAACTCCGTCCGGAAGGACGTGAATGAACGCAACTTCAAAGTCTGCTCGATAGCGGGCTTCAAGGGCGTGGAGATGCAGATCGGCGCGGGCCG
>JAGBQR010000021.1 GCA_017632775.1 Oscillospiraceae bacterium
TATCTCTCACAGATCAATCTGCAGGGAAACCTGTTTCAGAAATATCTTCCTTCCGACGGATCGAGGCCTTTCTATTTTCTCTCATCCGGAGAGATCCCTCCCAACCCGGCGGAGCTTCTTGATTCCGGACGGATGAAAACGCTGCTGGAAAAAAACAGCGAGCTGTTTGACTATATCATCATCGACCTGCCGCCTGTCGGGGCGGTAACGGATGCGCTCACCGTAGCCGGCATGGTGGACGGGATGATCGTCGTTGTCCATGAGAACGTCACCCCGTACGGATTCCTCTCTGAAACGCTGACGCAGCTCAGCTATACCGAATGCCGGATCCTCGGTGTCGTGATGAACGGGGTCGATCTTTCGGGAAGCAAATACGGAAGCCGCTATGGCGGACGTTACGGGAAATATGCCAGTTCCAATCATTATTACAACTACAGTTCCGATAAAGGAAAGTGACCGGGCTGCCGATGAAAAAACATCCTCTAAAAAAGCCGTATGTTTCGGTCCTCCTTATCGGAGGGATCCTTCTGGCCGCGGCGCTCCTCCTTTTTCTTGCCCTGCGGGCCGACCGCCGCGTTGACTCCGTGCAGGTTGAGCACGGCGGGGAGCAGCTGACCAGACAGCCGGTCACCTCGATCGAACATGACGGAGAATGGCACAAGCTCCGGAAAGATGTCCAGACCGTCCTGCTCATCGGGACCGACTCACTCCAGGATACGGAGACCGATCCTGATCTTGATCTGTACTACAACTATGATCAGGCGGATTTCCTTGCACTTGTCGTTTTTGACGATGCGGAACGAACATGCACCTTTATCCATATCAACCGGGATACGATGTGCAGCGTACCCTGGCTGACTGTGAACGGCATGCTCGGCGGAGAGGACATCGAACAGATCGCCCTGGCCCATACCTACGGGAGCGGAGGCGAAGATTCCTGTGAAAACACCTGCCATGCCGTACAGAACCTTCTTTTCGGCCTGCCTGTGACAAGCTATGCCTGCGTCACCATGGACGCGGTCCCTGTCGTGAACGATATGATCGGGGGGGTCACGCTCACCCTGGATGAGGACCTTACCGATCTTGATCCCTCCTATACGAAAGGCAGCCGCATCACTCTGCGGGGAAACGCAGCGCTCTCTTTTGTGCGCGCGCGCATGAGTGTGGGTGACGGGCTGAATCTCTCCCGCATGGGGAGACAGCGTCAGTATATCGCCGCTTTCATTGATGCCTTCCGTGCTTCCGCCGGAAATGACGACGCCCTCCTTGTCCGGATCGTGGAAAAGCTGGATAAAAAACTGCTCCTGAATCTCGGGATGAATCAGATCCGGTCTCTTTCCGACAAGATCCGGGAATATGAAATCCTCCCGCCCGTTATCCCGGATGGAGAGAACCGGCAGGGGGAAGTGTTCATGGAGTATTACGTGGATGAAGCTTCTCTCTGGGAAACTGTGCGCGACATGTTCTGCGAGGATCCGTCCGCGTGAAACAGATGAGAAAGAAGAAAGAGGAACCGGATACCGGTTCCTCTTTCTTCTTTGTTTTTATGCCTGTTCTGTTCTGTTGAGGCTTTTCTGGCGACTGGAGAGAATCAGGAATACGAACCCCAGCGCGAAGAAGATGGCCAGGGACGCCACCGCAATATTGATCGTTCCTCCTGCCAGTTTCACCCAGGCGATCACAGCAGACCCCAGGAAAGAGGCGCCTTTGGAGAAGATATCGTAGATGCCGAAGTATTCTCCGGAGTTCTCCGGGGGAATAATCTTGGAATAGTACGACCGGGAAAGAGACTGGATGGATCCCTGGAAACAGCCGACCCCGAATGCCAGGATCCCGAAATCAAGCAGACTGTGCAGTGTCAGCGCGTACAGGCAGACGCAGAAATAGCCGGCGATACAGATCAGGATCAGCGGGACGGTGCGGAATCGTTTGGACAGACGCGCGAAAACAAGGGAACCGATCCAGGCAACCACCTGTGTGGCCAGCAGAAAGACGACCTGCCCGACTGTCGGCAGTCCGAGATCCGTGCCGATGTTGATGCAATTGTCGATGATCGTACCGACACCGTCGATATACAGGAAAAACGCGATCAGGAAAAACAGGACCTTTCTGTCCTTCAGGGCGATCTCCTTCAAGGTCCCGAATATCTTCCGGAAAACTTTCCGGACGGAAGCGTTCGAGGCTTCGACAAAGTTTCGCTGCTGGTAGTTTTTCAGCAGCGGGACCGTAACGAGCAGCCACCAGCCTGCCGTAACGGAGAATCCGAGGATCCTGCCAAGTGACGCGGAAAAGAGCGGTGCTTTCAGGATCCCGCCTCCGCCGCTCAGGATATAAAAAGCCATTGCGAAGACAAACGGGATGCAGGAGCCGATGTATCCCCAGGCATATCCGTAGGATGACACCTGATCCATCCGGTCTTCTGTCGTGACGTCATTGAGCATGGAATCATAGAAGGTCAGAGATGCCTGATAGAGGATCTTCGTCAGGACATAAACAGCCAGAAACAGAAACCAGCTCCATGCGAATCCGTTCAGCACGCAGCCGATCACTCCGGCAGCGACTGTCGTCTGGAAAAAGAGCTTCTTGGTTTCCTTACGGTCAGCCAGCGCGCCGAGAACGGGACCGAGCAGCGCTACGATGATCGTGACGACCGAAATCGCGATCGAATAATATGCCGTGGCCTGATCCCCCGTGATCTGCCCCGGCGCCGTTCCGATGGCAAGCTCCTTAAACCAGATCGGGATCAGCGAACAGGCAAGCATCGTGAAGGCCGAGTTCCCCACATCATACAGGACCCAGGAGAATTCCTGTCTGTTGAGATCCCGGAAGGCTTTCAGCCTGTGGATACGTTCAAACAGTCCTCTCATTTCACAAGTTCTCCTTCCAAAATATCCGGTGTTTCTCTCCCCGCACGTTCTGCCGTTCCCTTCGGCAGGACGCAGGCGCTCTATGCCGGTCCGTCCAGAATGACTTTCCAGGCGGATCTCAGTTTATCCATCGTCCATGCCGCATTCGCAGGACTTGTAGACGGAAGCAGGGCCGCCTCGATCCCCAGCTCTTTTTCCTGATAGCGGTGATAACAGTTCCACGATGTTCTTCCGTTGCAGAAGATCCGTTCAATGCGGCTTCCCGCAAGGACCGGTCTCAGGTCCGTGGGTGTCACATTCCGGATACTGCTGTCACTCGATCCGGTAATATCACAGCTGTAGATCGAATCCCACAGAGCAATATGATGCCGGAGAACAAAGGCTGTTTTTTCTCCGATCCCTTCCGGGAGAGGCTCTTCGTAGAGCGCGGCCATCAGCGGCCAGAAGCGGTTCTGAGGATGCCCGTAAAAAAACATCTGCTCCCGCGACTTCACCGACGGAAGACTTCCCAGGATCAGGATCCTTGACTCTCCGTCATACAGGGGCGGAAAAGGATGTACGATGTGTTCGGCTTTCATCCGGACGGCTCCTTTTTTCAGAGAAACGTTCCCTTCGGATAATGCATCGGCCCCGGCAGACTGGCCGGGGCCGACAGGACAGTCTTCTGTCAGTAGTTTTCGGCGTTGACTTCAAAATACGCCTGCGGATGCGCGCAGACAGGGCAGATTTCCGGTGCGTTCGTCCCGACGACGATATGTCCGCAGTTGCGGCATTCCCACACCTTCACCTCGCTCTTGGCGAACACTTCCGCCGCCTCTACATTCCGAAGCAGAGCACGGTAGCGTTCTTCATGATGCTTCTCGATCGCCGCGACAAGACGGAACTTCTCCGCCAGTTCAGGAAACCCTTCCTCTTCGGCTGTTCTGGCAAACCCCTCGTACATGTCGGTCCACTCGTAGTTTTCACCGGCTGCGGCAGCTTCAAGGTTTTCCGCCGTGCTTCCGATCCCGTTGAGTTCCTTGAACCACATTTTCGCATGCTCTTTCTCGTTGTCCGCTGTTTTCAGGAACAGGGCAGCGATCTGTTCAAAACCGTCCTTCTTTGCCTTCGAGGCAAAATAGGTATATTTGTTTCTGGCCTGGGACTCTCCTGCAAAGGCAGCCTCCAGGTTCTTTTCCGTTTTTGTTCCTGCGTATTTGTTCATCTCATTCTCCTTTCCGGCAATGTGTTTTCCGACGTGTCAGAGCGGAAGCAGTGCCGTGATCTGTTCTTTCGGTCTGAATCCCACGGATGTGTTCACGACCTCTCCGTCCTTCACAATAATGACTGTCGGGATGCTGGAGACCCGGAACGTGTTTGCCAGCACCGGTTCTTCATCCACATTCACTTTTCCCACTTTGATCTTTCCTTCATACTCGCTGGCGATCTCTTCGATCACCGGTCCGAGCATGCGGCAGGGGCCGCACCAGGTTGCCCAGAAGTCCAGCAGGACCGGGATATCCGACTGCATGACTTCGCTTTCAAAATTCTGCTGTGTGATCGTATACTCCATTGCTCTTTCCTCTCTTTCTTCGTGATTGTCCCAACGGTCTGTCGGACAAGGTTTCAGTCTTCAAGGCTCAGTGCGTAATCGGCCGCCCGTTCACCGGCAATGCGGCCGGTGTTCACGGCAAATCCCATCGTGTTCCCCGGGAAATAGAACATATAGGTCCCGTCGTAGATCTCATTGATGTCGCTTCCGGCGCCCCAGAGTCCCGGGATCGGATTGAACTCCGTATCCACGACCTCCTGCTTCCAGTTCACCTTGATGCCGCCCAGTGTCCCGTATCCTCCGATGCAGCCCACTGCCGCATAGAAACGTTTCCCGCGGTAAGGGAGCAGGTATTTGCGGTTTTTGCCGAAGAGTTCATCATAGTTGTCGTCGCAGGCATCGTTATACTCTTCCACGGTCTCCACAAAGTTCTCTCTGTTCATTCCGATCTTATCCGCCAGTTCCTCCAGCGAGTCCGCCGCATAATAGCAGTCCGGATAAAGCTCGGTGAGCTTCGTGAAGCGCTCGTCGAAGTTATCGATGTTGCCGCTTCCGAAAACATTGGATGAGAACGGCATGCCGTTTCTGCGGAAACGCTTGATGATCGAGTCATCCACGATGTTATAGACCCGTTTGCCGGTCTGCTCGTCAATAATGTTCGCAGCCACCGAACTGTTCTGCATGATCGACTCGTCACAGATACGGAATCCCTGCTTGTTCACTGTGAGGTTTGCCTGACTGAACACGCCGCGCAGTTCGATCGCTTCAGGATCGGAATCCCCGATCGGGGAAACGCCGCCGGTCGCCTCAATGGACATGCGTCCCTTCGCGCCGCCG
The DNA here is from genome assembly GCA_017632775.1 of Oscillospiraceae bacterium. Classification (GTDB taxonomy): domain Bacteria; phylum Bacillota; class Clostridia; order Oscillospirales; family Oscillospiraceae; genus Limivicinus. Next base: position 5,236 of record JAGBQR010000021.1, read on the forward strand.
ATCTCCCATACCATCCGGATACCGTCTCCGACGATGCCGGGAACCGCGAAGTTGAAAACGTTCTTCCCGAAATCCAGGCCCGTGTACTCCCGGATCATTTCCGGATTGCAGCCGAAACCGCCCGTCGCCACAATAACGGCCTTGCAGCGGAGCTCTACCTCTTCACCCTGGGCATTTTTTCCAAGGATCCCGCAAACTTTTCCGTCTTCTTTTATGATTCTGGTCGCCGGAGTCTCCAGAAGGAAGCGGGCTCCCAGTTCCTGTGCCCGGCGGTAGAGGATCCGGTTCATCGTGGATGCCGCCCGCGGACCGGGAATCGAGCCGTCTTCCGGCTGGACCACATGCCATGTGGCCTCTGAGTCCGGGAAATACTTCACCGCTCCGGCGAATTTGACGCCCATGTCCTCCAGCCAGTCGATGGTTTCACCGGATTTCCAGAAGTATTCATGAACAAGCCTCGCATCCGTGTGCCAGTGGACATAGTCCATGAATTTCCGGAAAACATCTTCCTTGGTAAGGTTGCTGAACGCCGCTTTCTGGATCCGGCTTTCCACGCCAAAGGGTCCCATGCCCATGTTGGCCGTTCCTCCGACGTTGTTCGCTTTTTCAAACACGACCACCGAAGCTCCCGCTTCCGAAGCGGAAACCGCAGCGCAAAGTCCTGCCGGTCCTGCCGCGATGATCCCTACATCTGCTGTCAGTTTCATTGTTTTCTGCTCCTTTCTGTTTAAGCCGGCTGTCATGATCAGCTATACGATAAGGATGTTCCCATACAGTATACCATTCGGCCGGGCTCCTGTCGATACAGCTTCGGATGATTTTCTTTCCGCTGTCCGCTTCCTGAGCTCTCTTTCCTTTTTCCCCGGCGCAAAAGAAGAGCCCTTTTTTCAGGAAAACGGGAGAAGAAACAAAAAGACCTCTTTACTTTAGCTCGTTAGCGTGTTATATTGATGAAGCAATTTTACACTACAAGCCGGAGGATAAAAATGAAAAAAACAATCTGTCTGATTCTTGCGCTGCTTCTTGTATGCGCGCTGTGCGCCTGCGGCAAACAAGCCGCTCCGGAAGAGACCGTATTCACCATGGGGATCGATCCGGAATATCCCCCCTTCAGTTATCTGGATGACAACGGTGAATATACCGGATTTGATGTGGAGATCTGCAAGGCTGCCTGCGATTACCTTGGCTGGAAGTTCCAGATCTTCGGCGTCAACTGGGATGAGAAGCTCGTTCAGCTGGACGCGAAAGAGTGTGACTGCGTGTGGTCCGGCATGACGATCCTGGACAGCATGAAGGAAGCCGGATATGTGATCTCCGCTCCCTACTATGACAACACACAGGTCCTTCTTGTAAAAGAAGGAAGCGGTATCTCCTCATCTTCGGATCTCGCCGGGAAAGTCGTGGCCGTTCAGCTGGGCACGTCGGGTGAATCCCTGCTCAACGGGGATCTCCAGGAGCTCACCGATACCTTCAGCGAACTGATCACCTGCGACAGTTTTCTCAAATGCTTCACCGAACTTGCCGGCAATGCGGTGGATGCCGTTTTTGTCGATCTGCCTGTCGCTGCCAGCTACTGCGCGGACAATGCGGGGTATGTGATCATCAATGAGAACCTCGGCGCCGAGCAGTACGGCATTGCTTTCCGTTCCGGTGATGCGGAACTCTGCGCCAAGATCGAAGAAGCAGTCGCCGCCCTGGTCGCCAACGGGACCTATGCGGAGATCGCCGCAAAATATCCGGACATCGTCAACAACCTGCTTTTCCTGAACAGCTGAGCCGCACTGCCTTTACTGCTTTCAAGCCCGAAAGCGCTTCAAGCGCTTTCGGGACTTTCCGTTTTCTGAAATGAGGTCTGCTCTATGTCACTGTGGGCAATGGTCGTGAAAATGAGCGAAGGGCTTGGAAAGACCTGCGCGATCTTTTTCCTGACGCTCCTGTTTTCCCTTCCGCTCGGAATGATCGTGGCGCTTCTCCGCATGAGCAAAAACAAGGCGGTTTCCGGCGTTACACGTTTCTGCATCTCGGTCCTGCGCGGGACGCCGCTGATGCTTCAGCTTCTGGCGGTAACATACGGTCCCTACTATCTTTTCGGAATGAATGTCTCCCGCAACAAACTGATCCCCGTCATCATCGCTTTTTCCATCAATTACGCAGCCTATTTTGCGGAGATCTACCGCGGCGGGATCGAATCCATCCCGGCAGGGCAGTACGAAGCCGCAGAAGTCCTGGGTTATTCGCGCTTCCAGACTTTCATGCGCATCATCCTTCCTCAGGTCGTAAAGCGGATCATGCCAAGCGTTACGAACGAAGTCGTTACGCTGGTCAAGGATACGTCCCTCGCCTTCACGGTCTCGTATCAGGAGATGTTCACAATCGGGAAACAGATCGCCAACTCACAGACGAGTTTCATGCCGTTCCTTGTCGCCGGCGTTTTCTATGATGTTTTCAACGCCATCGTGGACTGGGCGATGGGCCGGATCGAAAAGAAGCTCGATTATTACAGATAGGAGGGACCCGCCATGCATGAAGAAAACCGTTCCGGACCGATGCCGGGCAGTCCCCCTGTACTGGCACTTCAGAATATCCGGAAGTCGTTCGGAGACCTGTCCGTTCTCCGGGATATCTCTCTTGCCGTAGATCAAGGCAATGTCGTATCTGTCATAGGTCCTTCCGGATCCGGAAAGTCGACTCTCCTGCGCTGCGCCACCTTCCTGGAGAGCGCGGATGCGGGGAACATCCTCTATGACGGCCAGTATGCGATGCGCGACGGCCTTTACGGGGGAAAAAAAGAACTCCGGGAATTCCGGAGACGTTTTGGTCTCGTATTCCAGAATTTCAATCTCTTCCCGCACTACTCCGTGATGAAGAACATCACCGAAGCCCCGGTTCTGCGCGGTTTCAGCCGCGCGGAAGCGGAGGAAAAGGCCTTTTCCCTTCTGAAAAAGATGGGCCTGGAGGGAAAGGAGAACGCTTATCCCTGTCAGCTTTCGGGCGGTCAGCAGCAGCGGGTCGCCATTGCGAGAGCCCTTGCCATGGAACCGGAGATCCTGTTCTTCGATGAGCCGACTTCCGCACTGGATCCGGAACTGACCGGTGAAGTGCTGAAAGTCATCCGTCAGCTGGCAGAAGAGAACATGACCATGGTCATCGTCACACATGAGATGGCCTTCGCTCGTGCTGTTTCCGAATGGGTCGTCTTCATGGACGGAGGCGTTATTATTGAGGAGGGTCCTCCCGAGTCGGTCCTCGGAGATCCGTCTCAGGAAAGGACTCGCCAGTTTCTGCGCAATTATCAGCAATGACTTCTGAAATGACTCTTGTATACTGGTACGCAGATCCGACCGGGAACATCACTCTGCTGGTCGAAGGTTCCTATGCTCCTGAACAACATGCGGCGATCGCCGGACTTCTTCTCGCCGCAGAGCCCCGCGCTGAACAGGTCGGTTTTCTTACCTCCGTTTCCAGTGACAAGGTTTCTCTCCGCATGGCGGGGGATGAATTCTGCGGAAACGCCGCTCTTTCTTCCGCGGCAGTTTCCCTGGAGGCTTCCGGCGCTTTCTCCGGAACACTGACGGTGGATGTTTTCGGTTTGTCCGGATCCCTGCGGGCAGATCTCTGCAGGAGCAGCGGTCACTGTTATTCGGGCTGCATCGAGATGCCCTCCCCGCTGGAAATCTCCGAACAGGTCTTCTCCCTGTCCGGACAGGATCATCTTTTCCCTGTCGTCCGCTTCCCGGGGATCTGTCATATCCTCTGTACCCGTCCTCTTGATAAGGCTTCTGCAGAGGAATCGATCCGCAGCTGGTGCCATGCTCTGGATGCCCCCGCCCTTGGGATCATGCAGCTCGATCTGCAGGCAGGCCGTCTTCTGCCGCTGGTCTATGTCCAGGCAGTCGATACGCTCTATTGGGAGAGTTCCTGTGCCAGCGGCACCTGCGCCGCCGTCAGCTGGCTCTCCGCAAAAAGCGGAGGGGATGCTTCTTTCCGCTTCTCCGAACCCGGCGGGACGCTCGGAGCCCGGATCGAACAAGGACGCCTGTATCTCTCCGGGACGGTCGCACTGGAAAAGAAAACTCTTTCGATCCCCGCAGAAAGAAAAAAACCGCTCTGACAGGTTCAGAGCGGTTTTTTTCTTTCATCCGCATCAGCGGATCCTTCTGTATTCCAGATAATAGCGCTTGTCCCTGGCACTGCCGATGGAGAAACTCTTCCGCGGAAAAATCATGCCCTTCCGGACCACGGAAAAAAGATCCTCTCTTCTCACTTCCGGAAGGAGGAGAAATGCCGCCTGCCTCTCGCTCCCGATCGTCCGCGCGGCCCCTTCGCCGTGGATATAATCTTCCGTTCCTCCGTACAGCCGCGCATAGTCCTCCATCAGACCGTCCGCCGCCGATACGATCTCTCCGGTCGACAATCCGGATACCGTTATCCTTTTTTCTCCTTCCGATGTACCGGCAACCACAGTCCTCTCGCCGCCGTTTTTTGACCGTCTCCGGAAGTATTCCGCCGCATGAACGGCGAATTCCCGGCTGTCCGTCCCCAGCAGAACGCGATGGATCGGTTCGATCTCAACGCCTTCATCATAGACATTCACCAGTTCCACCAGGGCATATCTGGCAGGATGCGTCTCTCTTTCCTGTGCTGAAAGAGACATCTTCATCTGATCCCAGCAGAGTTTCGCCGTTGCAAGGGAGTGATTCCCGTCGCCGGCAGCCAGAACGGTCTTCCGGTTTCCCGTCAGTTCCTCAAACGCCCTTTCCAGTTTTTCAGCAGCAGAATCCCGGAGAGATCTTCCCCGGATCCATCCGCCTCCCAGCATCAGTTCAAAGGAATACTCTTCCTGCATCTCTGCCTGAAGCCTGTTCAGCTCCGCATCGATCCGATGCTCCGGATCATCAAAAAATACCAGTGTATGCGGCGCTTCAAGGCTGGCCTTTTCCCGCAGCTCGAGCCGCTTGACCAGTCTTTCTTCCACTGTCTGCTCCGTCGCTTTGATCGCTGCCGGGACATCCGGCCGGAAATCATACGCCTCCAGATCCACCGCAGCCACGATGCCCCGACGGATCTTTCCGTCCTGCATCTGTCGCTCGACCGCGATCATGGCGTTTCTGCGCTCCCTGAAGATCCCCTCGCGCTGATAGCGGAGCATCCGTTCAGCGATCCTGTCTGCCGCCCCTTCCGCCTCTTTTCTTCCGATCCACGCCTCCGGAAGGATCATGTGCAGGGAAGACGGACAGTCTCCAACGATCCTGCAGGTCTCCCTCCAGTATTCCCGGTCCGAGGTGAACTGATCGCAGGCGATCACACTCCATTTTTCCATCTCGACAGCATCCGGGAGAAGAATGTCCGCCGCTTTGATGATTCCCATCCTTTTGCTCCGTTCCTTTTCTTTTTCCGTGCTATTATACACGCTGTCCGCCCGGGCGGCAACCGAAGAAACACTCTGCGGTCAACGCCCCTCTTTTTTCCGGTCAGCATTCAGCCGCCGCAGACGAAGTGCGGCGGCTGTTTTTTCAGGATCGACTGCTCAGTATTTGTCCCAGTAGCGGTCAAGCATGGCGATATGCCGGCGGATCTGTTCCGAATCCGAGCTCTCCGTATCAAAGCCCTCGTATTCCGAAGCGATATATCCGCTGTAGTTTTCTTCCTTCATGATCCGCACGAAGTTTTCGTAATCGATGCCCGGACAGTTGCAGTCTTTGTCCATGTAATAGAATTTTCCGTGCATGTATCTGGAATACTTGAGAAGCCTGCGGAAGCCCTCATAATCCGGATGCGTACGCCAGTACGGCGTGCCGAACTTGGCGGTGTCCGGATCGATCGAGAAGAGCAGTTTCCTTGCCGCGTATTCATCCGCCGCATCTCCGCCTTCCGCATAGATCATCCGGATGAGCTCCTCTTCCGGGATCTCGGTCGTGGCATAGAGGTGATTGATCCTGTACAGAAGCTCCTTATGGACCGCATCGTCGGGCAGCGGCGCCAGAACATTGCCGGGAGCGCCGGAGGCAAACGCGGAATAGTCCATCACGATCCCGAGGTATTCCGAGTTTTTCCTTTCAAACAGGTCATAGTATTCCTGGAAGATCGGAGTGGACGGGCAATAAGGTCCGTGCAGCTCGATGGCGAGGTGGATGCCGAGTTCTTCTGCATAGGGCAGCATTTTTTCCATTGTAACGGGAAGAAGCGCGTCCTGGCTCCGGACTACTTTGAATCCCATCCGTTTGGCATATTCCATGCTGGCGACCGTATCGGTCATGCGTTCCGCCTCGTGCGTGAATCTTCCCCTGTGCTTGCCGCTGTCGACATAGATGCTGTAGCAGACCGGGTCCAGTTCATAACGGGCACAGGCATCCCTGAAATACCCGATCCATTCGTCCGACGGATTCGGGTGGCCCGGCACCATCTGCGGAGCAACGATCTCAATCCCGTCACAGCCGATATCCTTTGCCTTCTGCAGGATATCTTCCAGTTCGGCGTCACCGTGCACATAAGACATGCCGAATCCGTACAGCGTGATCCCGTGTTTCAGTCTGCTCATATCATTCCTCCTCAATCATGCAGACCAGAGTCTGCTTTCCGACTTCCGGATGCTGGAATTCCAGTGCCCGGGTTCTGTAGCCTTCCACATCGCTTCCTTCACCGTAAGAATGGCCGAAATCGTTCCTCTTGCTGATCTCGATCTCCAGCGTGTGTTCGCCGGGTTTCAGACCGCCGACCTTGTTCACTACGACCCAGCATTCATCCTTGGCCGCCCAGAATATATCCGTGTTGTTCCCGGTCTCATCCACCTGACACGCAAAATCCCGCAGTTTGATGCTCATATCACAGTGCGGAACTTCTTCCCCGTCCATTTTGAGGCGGATGTTTTCCAGTGTGGAGATCCATACTCCGCGATAACTCAGGTTGTTCAGCCGGAAACGGTAACCCGTCCTGCATCCGCAGATGATCTTGTTCTCCAGAGATCCAGGCCGGACCAGTTCTGAGCCCATAAATCCGCCGAAACTCAATGCGGCGTCGATTGCGGCGATCTTCTCTTCAACGGTTTTTGCCATTTTCTTCCTCCCTGTCTTTTCTTTTTAATTTTTCTTGCTGTTATTTTCTGTTTTCCTGTCCGACGATCCGGGTCCCCTCTTTCCCGCGCAGCGCTGCGCAGGCCTTTTCAAGAGAGGTAATCACCGCGTACCGCTCCGGTGCGGAAGTCGCGAAACGTATGGCGGCCTCCATTTTCGGAAGCATGCTTCCCGGAGCGAAATGTCCTTCCCGCAGATACCGTTCCGCCTCCGCTGTGCGAAGCGTTTCCAGCGCTTTCTGCTCCGGTTTCCCGAAAGACAGATACACGCGGTCCACCGCCGTAAGGATCATCAGTATATCCGCGCTGATGTCCTCCGCCAGTTTTTCACTTGCGCGGTCTTTGTCGATCACAGCATCGACGCCTTTCAGCCCTTCTGCCGTCCGGATGACGGGGATCCCGCCCCCGCCGACCGTGATCACCACGATCCCTGCCTCCAGCATACGGCGGATCCCCTCAAGTTCCATGATCTCTGCCGGAGCCGGGGACGGAACGACCCTGCGGTAGCCGCGGCCCGCATCTTCCATATAGATCCAGCCCTTTTCCTTTTCCATCCGGGCGGCTTCTTCCGCCGTGCAGAAATCTCCGATCGGTTTTTCCGGGTGTGAGAAGGCCGGATCGGAAGGCTCTACCCTGACCTGCGTTACAAGGCTGACGACCGGATCACGAAGCCCGCGGCGGTGCAGTTCCTCCTGGAGCGCTCTCTGCAGATGGAACCCGATATAGCCCTGGGACATTGCCGTACACTCGGGAAAAGGCATCCGAAAAGGCGCTCTTGCGTTTTTCCCCGCATCGTTGAGCGCCTGATGGATCATCCCCACCTGCGGTCCGTTCCCGTGACCGATGATCAGCTCGTGTCCCTCCGCCCGAAGTTCAGCGATCGCCCGGGCAGCAGCGGAAACAGCTTTTTCCTGTTCCTCCGGCGTGTTTCCCAGGGCGTTTCCGCCCAGTGCAACGACGATCCGTTTCTTCTCCATTTCAGCAGAGCGTTGCATAGATCACCGCTTTGATGGTATGCATCCTGTTTTCCGCTTCATCGAACACGACAGACTGTCCGGATTCGAACACTTCATCCGTCACTTCCATTTCCGGCAGACCGAAGCGTTCCGCAATATCCGTGCCGATCGTCGTACGCGTGTCATGAAAAGAAGGGAGGCAATGCATAAAGACCGCGGAAGGTTTTGCCTTCTTCATCAGCGTGCTGTTTACCTGATAGGGCTTCAGCAGTCCGATCCGTTTTTCCCAGACCTCGTCCGGCTCCCCCATCGAGACCCAGATATCGGTGTAGATCACATCCGCATCGGCAGCTCCTTCCTCCGGATCCTCCGTCAGACGGATCGTACTCCCGCTCGCTTCTGCGATCTTTTCCGCCTTTTCCACAAGCTCCGGTGCCGGGAACAGTTCTTTCGGCGCGCAGGCGGTGAAGTGCAGGCCCATTTTGGCGCAGGCAACCAGAAGCGAGTTCCCCATATTGTTCCGTGCATCCCCCATATAGGTGAAATTCAGGCCTTTCAGACATCCGAACTTCTCCTCCATCGTCAGCAGGTCTGCCAGCATCTGCGTGGGATGGAACTGATCCGTAAGACCGTTCCACACCGGCACTCCGGAGTACGCGGCCAGTTCCTCCACCAGTTTCTGGCTGAATCCGCGGTATTCGATACCGTCATACATTCTCCCCAGGACCCTCGCCGTATCGGGGATGCTTTCCTTCTTTCCCATCTGAGAACTACCCGGATCCAGATAGGTCACGCCCAGGCCCAGATCATGTCCCGCCACTTCAAAGGCACAGCGCGTCCGCGTGGAGGTTTTTTCAAAAAGAAGGACGATGTTCTTTCCTTCGAGATACCGATGCGGGACACCGCAGCGCTTCATGTTCTTGAATTCCTTCGCCATGTCCAGCAGGTACCGGATCTCCTGCGGCGTATAATCCAGCAGCGTCAGGAAACTTCTTCCCCGGATGTTCACTCCCATTTCTCTTCTCCTTTGATTCATTCAGGGTTTTTCCCTGTTTTCTTTTTTCTTCCCGAGTCCCTCGGCCACGATCCGGATAAAGTCCTGCACATTCGTCACCATCGTGGTCGCGGAAAGACTTCCCCTGTCCAGAAGCTTGTTTACCACAAACTCGTCCGCATCCACTGCATAGAGGAACACAGGCCTCACGCTTCCGTCCGCAAGCATCCGGAAGGAGGGGGTCATATTCCCGGCTGCAATGGTATGCAGCATCGTTGCCAGACAGATGACCGTCGTGGCGTTCTTCAGCATCGCCCGCATGGCATCCTGCGCCTGGTAGACATCCCCGATCACCTCCGGAAGCGGTCCGTCATCCCGGATCGATCCGGCAAGCACGAACGGCACTTCCTGTTTCACGCAGGCGCAGAGGATCCCGTCACCCAGACCATACTCCCGGATGAACGCCGGGATCGATCCGCATCGGCGGACCCGGTTGCAGATGTCCAGATGGTTGTAATGCCCGTTCGGCACCGACTGCTGCGTATAGATGTCCTGACCGAGCGCCGTATGGAGCAGGGCTCCCTCAAGATCATGGGTCGCGAGGGCATTCCCGGCGAGCAGGCCATGGCAGTACCCCTGCTCCACCAGGGAGGCCATGCAGTTCCGGGCACCGGCATCAAAGGCAAACGCCGGGCCCATGACCCACACCACATTCCCGTGTTCTTTTTCGTACTCGAGCAGATCGATCAGCCGGTCATAATCTCTGCCGTAGGAAGTCTCTCTGCTGCGGCCCTGGCGGAAAATGAACTGGTCCTCCGGTTTCTGATCCTCCGGCCCGGAAAAACCGCCGCTGTGCAGCCAGATCCCTTCCTCGGCCCGTTCCGTACGGCCCAGAATGACCTTCTCTCCCTTCCGGAGATTCCGGTTCTCCACGACATCCAGCCGCCCGTTTTCCCGCAGGACGACGCTGGAATCCATGCGGCTCTCCTCCGCAAGGACCCATTTCCCATCGATCTTGAAATACTCGGGATACATGGAGGTACTGTGAAACCCTTCGGGTGCCACTCCGTCCGCAGGCGCCGGGGCGACACGCACATCCGGTGCCTCCGTGAAGCATGGCTGTGAAAAATCCGGCTGCTGATAAATCGGTAATCTGAAGCTCATTCTTCTCTCCTTTTCCAGACCGTTATTCTCTTTCGGCTGTATTCATGATCCCGGCGCTTCCCGGACAAGCGGCATGCTCATGCAGCGCGGGCCTCCGCGTCCTCTTGCCAGTTCAGAGCTCGGCATTTCATATACCTCCACTCCGCTGTCCCGCAGGATCTCGTTCGTCACATAATTCCGGTTGTATACGACGACCTTTCCCGGAGCGATGCACAGCGTGTTGGCGCCGTCATTCCACTGTTCCCGCGCCGAAGCGATGATATCCTTCCCTCCGCATCGGATCAGCGTCACCCTGTCAAGTCCGAGCGCATCCCGCAGAACATCTTCCAGACTCTCCGTCCGCTCCCTGGCGCGGATACGCTCCCCTCCGCATCCCTGGCAGATCTCATAGATACGCAGAGACCGCAGGATCTCCGGATGGATGGAGAACTTGTCCCGGTCGACCTGTGTGAACACCGTGTCCAGGTGCATAAAAGCCCGGAAATTCGGGATGTCCATCACAAGGATCTTCTTTACAGAAGAGGTCTCCTCCCGGAAAAGATTTGCCGCAAGGCGTTCGATCCCTTCGGGAGACGTGCGCTGCGAGACGCCGATGGCAAGGACCTCGTGACTGAGATTGAGGATGTCTCCCCCCTCGATCGAAAACGGACAGCTCCGGTCATAGTACAGCGGGACCTTTCCGGAGAAATCCGGGTGATATTTCAGAATGAACTGTCCATAGATCGTTTCTCTGCACCGGGTCGGCGAATACATCCGGTGCAGGCTGACCCCGCAACCGATCGACGCGAAGGGGTCCCTTGTAAAATACAGGTTCGGTATGGGGTCCAGCACGAACTGCCGGGTCCCGCTGGTGAGCCGGACAAGCGGGCCTTCGGTCAGGCGGCCCCGCAGTTCGTCGGCGGTCACGCCGCTCATCGTCTTCAGAATGAGTTCCTTCTCGTCCGTGATCTCCGAGAGGACTGCGGACAGCTCCTCCATATGGCTGTTCGCGACAGGCCCCGCCTCTGCGAGGAACTGCCGGATGAAAATCTCCTTCAGTCCGGGATTCACCTGCAGCGTTTCCGCCATGAGGTCCTCCAGATAGACGACTTCCGCTCCGTTCTCTCTCAGGATACCGGCAAACCTGTCGTGCTCGTTCCGGGCGAGGGCCAGATAGGGGATGTCATCGAACAGGAGCCTCTCCAGTTCCTGCGGGACCAGATGCTCCAGTTCTTTTCCCGGACGGTGCAGCAGGACTCTTTTCAGCGGCCCGATCTCACTGTTTACACAGATCGCCATACTCCGGACTCCTTTATCCTTCTGATTTCTCATCTGTACGGAACAGCATCGGACGGCCGTCGCAGCGGACAGATCCGTCTGTGACTTCTGCCGCCTTTCCGTCGATCAGGTTCCGGTAGATCCCGTCCGGGACCTCCACTTTTACGACAGCGCTTTCCGAACGCAGAGAAAAGATACCGATCGTTTTCCTTCCGTGAAAGTTCCTCTCCATCACGGCGATCTGATGCGCATCGTCCGCGGAGGCGGTGAAGCTGTCCTCCGGAGTGAAGACCGTTTTCTTGATCTCCGCGAGCTTCTGCAGGTACGGACTGATGTCTTTCCCGTCCCGCCGGATGACTTCGCGTTCAAAGAGGCTCGGTTTATGCGTACTGGAGAATTCCTGTCCCGCATACAGGAGTGTCGTGCCTTTCAGGAAATACAGCATCGCCGTATAGTTTTCCAGGTCGCTGTCTGTGCGTACCCGGCCGCGGATACGCGGCTGGTCATGGTTCTCGAGGTAACGGAGCTTGTTGTAGTTCTCCGGATAGACCGCCTCCTGAAAATCCAGCAGTTCCGTCCACGCGCTGAGCTGCGCTTCTCCCCGCAGGAAACGCTCGAAGCACTCCCAGATGTCATACTGGTACTCGATATCGAAGGCTTCATACGCCTCCGAGTCCCGTGAGGAGTAGAATCCGCTGCTCCTGGCGTAATTCCCGAAGGCGAGATGCACGGTCTCAGCAAGCCAGATACAGCCGGGTTTCACTTTTGACACTGCCTCCCGGGCCGCTTTCCAGAACTCCACCGGTACGAATGACGCCACATCACAGCGGAATCCGTCCACGATCTGCGCCCACATGCACAGGCTCTCGATCTGATAGGTCCAGAGAGCTCTGCAGCTGTAATCGAGATCGATCACATCCGCCCAGTCTCCGATCTTGTTCCCCGTGCGGCCTTCCGCGTCCCGGTAGTAAAACTCCGGGTGCTCCTGCAGGAGCACAGCGTCCGGGGAGGTGTGGTTATATACCACGTCGATCATCACTTTCATTCCCCGGGCATGGATCTCCTCCGCCAGCGTCCGGAAATCCTCCATGCTTCCGTAGAGCGGATTCGTGCTGCGGTAATCCCGGTTGGCATACGGGCAGCCGAGGCTTCCTTTTTTCTCCTTTATCCCGATCGGGTGGATCGGAAGGAACCAGATGATATCTGTTCCGAGCGCGCGGATGCGGTCCAGGTCTCCGATCATGGAGAGGAATGTCCCTTCCTCCGTGTGGTCCCGGACGAAAACCGAATAGATGATCTGATTCTGAAGACTTCTGTCCGTGTCTTTTGCCATAGTTTCTCCTTTTCCGTCTTCGATGGATGCGCACTGCGGTTTCTTTTGAGAATATTATACCCTCCCTGCAAATCGGGAACAAGTCCGTTTTTGTTCTCCCGACAGGGCGTGATCCTCCTCCGGCGTATCATAAAGAAAGACCCGCGGAGCGTGTCCGCGGGTCTTTCTGTCTCCTGTTCTGCAGGGATATCCGGTCAGGCCTTCCCGTCTGCCGGTGTGATGAGCTCGATCCCGTCTCTTCTTTTCCGAAGCACGGTCCCGTAAAATGCTGTTATCGCCCGGACAAGGTGCTCCGTATCCGCCGCTCCGGCGGTCTCGTAACATGAATGCATCGCGAGCTGCGCCAGTCCGATATCAACGGAATCGACCGACACATGCGCCGTGCTGATGTGTCCCAGCGTCGATCCTCCGGGCAGGTCCGCGCGGTTTGAATACTGCTGCACGGGGACCCCGGCTTTCCGGCAGATCGTTTCGAACACTGCGGCGGAATAACCGTCGGTCGTGTACTTTTTCGCCGCGTTCTGCTTGATCACGACCCCTCCGTTCAGCACCGGTCTGTCGATCCGGTCAGCGAATTCCGGATGGTTCGGATGCACCGCATGGGCGTTGTCCGCCGAAACCAGGAAACTCGACGCCAGCAGCGCTCTGTGTCCGGACAGGTTTTTTCCCATTGATTCCGAGATGCGGCCGAGCGTATCCTCCAGAAAGGTGGAATCCGCTCCCTGCACGGTGCCGCTGCCCACTTCTTCGTTATCAAAAACGCAGAAGACCGGGATCGTCCGGGCAGGCGCTTCCGCCGCGAGAAAGCCCCTCATGCAGCCGTAAACACACTGCAGGTCATCCAGTCTCGGTGAAGAGAGAAATTCCCGTTCCGCTCCCCAGATCGTTCCGGGAGTCCGCGGCACAAGGATCATTTCCGCGGACAGGATCTCTTCCGGTCCCGCTCCGGCCGCTTCCGCCAGAAGGCTCCGGTAGCAGTCCTCTCCCGAGACGGACAGCAGGGGGATCATATCGACGTTCGCCTCATATTTCTTTCCGTCGTTCGCGCTCCTGTCCATATGGATCGCGAGCGAAGGGATCAGCAGCAGGTCCCGGTCGATATACACATTCTTCATCCGGATGCCGGAACCGGTCCGGATCGCCACCCTTCCGGCCACGGTAAGCGGACGGTCCATCCAGGATGCGCAGATCATCCCGCCGTATCTTTCGGTGTTCAGGGAAAAATACAGGCCTCCGCCGGAGCGGAACGCGGCGTCTCCCTTGATCCGGAAAGACGGCGAATCCCCGTGCGAGGCCGTGATCATATACGATTCGGGCTCTTTTCCCGTTATGCGGAAAGCGGCAAGGGAAGAACCGTTCCGCGTGACGAAATAGCGCCCGCCTTCTTCCAGTTTCCATTCCTCTGACTCGGATACTTCCGAATAGCCGGCATCCCGGAGGATCGCTGAAAGGTTCTCCACCGTATGCCAGGCTGTCGGACTTGCTTCAATAAAGGAAAGCAGTTCCTCGTTTTCCGTTTTCATCCCGTTCTCCTGTTTCCGCCCGGATGTGCACCGGATCTACTCTTTTATCCTGAATATCCTGAACATGAGATCCAGGTATTTTTCCATGCCGGTTTTCTTTTTTTCCGGATGCTCCGGCTGCATACCGCCCGCCGCTTCCAGTTTAGCCTGTTCTGTCTCCTTCTGCTCCAGATAGATGTTCAGGTAAAACATCCGGAGAAGAAAATATCCGCAGAGTGCGAACAGAACGATCCCCACAACTGCAAACAGAACGATGAACACGCACAGCACCGTCCGGTTGCCGGTTTCATTCCCGAGATTTCGAAAAATCCCGGATGCCGTGTAGAGAAGGTACAGTCCGACGACAAACCACAGGAGCAGTCCCTCTCTTTTCATTTTTTTGAATGCTTCCAACAGTTTCCGGAACATCCTCCGTCCTCCCCGCGTCAGAGCCGTTCAAAGCCGTCCCGCGGCTGATAGGACATCGGCGCCTCCCGCTGTTTCATGTTGACGATGAGCACCCAGTCATAATACAGCAGCATCGCCGCAGAAGCCACCAGCATGACCTGCTGGCCGAGATACCGTTCGTCGCCCAGCGTGACGATAAGCATGAAGATCCCGAAAAAGGAAGAGAACAGGATCCTGGACGGTTTCACGGAATCATAGGAGAAGCCGGCCATCCGGAAGAAGGCGCAGATCGCGGCGCTGACGGCGATCACCTCGACGCCGTACTGCCATACCACACCGTTGATATCGTTCTGTTTATAGGTCGTGATGAGCCAGGCGGAAAAGAAGACCACCGGCAGCATGGAGAACAGGCGCATGAGTCCCGGCCTTTTCAGCGGTTCCCCGTACCATTTCATCATCAGCGGGAAAGAGACGCCTGTCAGGAATCCCAGAATGCCGACCACCCGGAGTAAATTCACCTCAGTATCCACTTCACTCTGCAGGATCAGCAGAAGCGCGCCTGCCGCCATGACGGCTCCGATGGCGATCCGGAGCACCGGATAGATCTTTCCTCCGTTTTTCAGGGCTGTGGATGTCTCCTCGTCGAAATAATAGCGGTCCTTGTTCAGTCTGCGGACCATCCCGATAAATACGAAGGCCCCCGCGATCAGGATCAGCGGTACGAACACGCCCCATACCGAGTTGTTGTAAAGGCCCTCATCATTCGTTCCGGCCACGTTCTGCAGCCAGCGGATGAAGACGCCGAATGCTCCGGCGCCGATGACATAGCAGCAGGTCTCGAGCGCCCGCATCTGTATTTTGGAAAGCATGGTTTTCTCTCCTTTTTGGATGAGCTTATCTGCCGGATGCCGTCGCTTTTATTTCGCTTCGACCGTGATGCTGCTGTTCCCGGCTTCGATCGTGTACTCCTGGCCGGAAACGAGTTCCGGCGCGGAGAAGAATATATAGTTGTAGTCGCGGGTCGTCACTTCGCTCCATTCCCCGGACGCCCCGGAGACGCGGATCGTGTCTCCCTCTTTTCCGCTGAGGTTCACCGCGACAAACGCCTGTTCGGATCCCCGGTCGGCTCCCTTTGCGTTCTTGGGCGATCCCGTTCCGAAAACACGTCCTCCGCTGCAGAGGATGGAGAGCTTTGCCTCCATCGGGTCTCCCGTGGAGAACAGCACGATATCTCCTCCGGAGATGGTGATGGTCCCTACGGGCGTTGTCGTCCCGTCTCCCTTGTCACCGGCCTTGATGCTGTCTTCCAGGGAACTGACGCGGATCGTTCCTCCGGTAACTTCCACATCCCCGCGGGTCTGGATCCCTTCCTCCACGGCGGTGATCTCAACAGATCCGCCGGAGATGCGGATCTTCTCGTCCGCATGGATCCCCTTCCGGGAAGAGGAGGCGCTCACGATCTGACCGTCGGTGATGAAAACGGCTTCGTTGGAACTGATCGTGTTGTCGTCCGAGGAGAGCCTCAGCGTTCCCCCGTTGATGGTGAGCGTATTGTTCGCTTTGATGGCCTTGCAGCTGGAGAGGAGTGAATCCCCGGTCGTTGTGACGGAGATGTCTCCTCCGTTGATCACGAGCTCCGTTTCCGCGGAGATCCCGTCTCCGCCCACGGTAAAGTCGAGCGATCCGCCGTCGATCTGGACGAAGCCCTTTCCCTCTTTATCCGCGGAAGTGGATTTGAGGCCGTCGTTCCCGCAGGTGAGCGTGATGCTCCCTCCGCTGACGGTCACGCTCTCCGAACCGCGGATGCCGTTGTTCGCGGCCGTGATGGAGATCGTTCCCCCTTCGATCTGTACATCGTCCTTCCCGGTGATGCCGTTGTTGATATACCCGAGGATCTCCAGCGAGCCTTCTCCTTCGATATCGATGTCGTCTTCGCCGTAGATGGCCCCGCCGCTGGCATTCTTATCGAAATTCTCCATATCCGAAGGCGTTCCGGAAACGATTCGGTTCGATGTTCCCTCCGGAAGGACGATATGGACCTTCTTCGCCTGCAGGATATAGATCGCCGGCGCTGTCAGGCAGGTGAGATCCGCGTTTTCAAGATACAGATAGACCGACTGCGCCGTTTCCCCCGTATTCACAACGACCTGCCCGTCATCAAGCTTGCCTGTGAGAACGTATTCTCCTTCCGCGTTGATGGTGATGACATTTCCGTTGATCACCACGCCTTTGCCGGAATACTTTGCCGTGTTTCCCGAAAGCGTGATCTTATCCGGACCGGTAACCGTACTGACGGCGGAACTGCCGGTCTGCACCGTCCCCGAACCGCATCCGGAGAACACGGAAAGGATCAGCACGCTCATCAGGACCAAAGCCAGGATCTTTTTCATATGTTCAGTACCTCAATTCTTCTATAGCCTGTCTACTATACCCTAAACCACCGGAAAATTCAACTTGAAAAGCCTGTTCTTGCCGTTTTGACAGGGCATTGTTATAATACAAATACAGATATTCCATCCGGAAGTGGTGAATAGTATGAAAACAATCATCGTCATCGGAGGCGGAGCTTCCGGTCTGGCTGCCGCGTTCACGGCCGCCGAAGACAGAAACAGCCGGGTCCTGCTTCTGGAAGGACAGCAGCGTGTCGGCCGAAAACTCCTGTCGACCGGAAACGGACGCTGCAACCTGACGAATACACTCCCCTGTGACGGGCATTATCACGGGAAGTCTCCTTCCTTCGCATCCTTTGCGCTGGAACGCTTTCCTGCGGAGGAGACCATCGCTTTCTTCCGGAAGCTCGGCCTCCTCACGGTGGAGGAATACGGCGGGAGAGTGTATCCTCTTTCCGATTCAGCCAACAGTGTGGTCGATATCCTCCGTTTTGCCTGTGAACGCGCCGGAGTCGAGCTCCGGACCTCCTGCCGGGTGACAAAGATCCTTCGGAACGGGTCCTGTTTTCTTCTGGAGGCGGGCGGGGAGCAGCTGGAGGCCGACTGCGTGATCATCGCCTGCGGGGGCTCTGCAGGCGCAAAACTCGGAGGTGTGCGGGACGGCTATGATCTGCTCTGCTCCCTCGGCCATTCGAGGACGCCGCTGTTCCCCGCACTCGTCCAGATCACGACTGAGCCGGATTATCCGCGGGCGCTGAAGGGTGTCCGGGCCGATGCTGCGGTCCGGATCGAATCCGGCGGAAAGATCCTGGCTGAAAGCGCCGGAGAACTGCAGTTTACGGACAGGGGAGTCTCCGGTCCCGCGGCCTTCGATGTTTCCAGAAGCGTTTCCGTGAGTACGGGCGCGCGCTTCCTTCACGCTGATTTTCTCCGGGACTATCCGGAAGAAGCAGTTCTGCAGCTGCTGAGGGAAAAGACCCGTCTTTATCCGGATCTCCCCTGCGGCGATCTTTTCACCGGTCTTCTTCATAACCGGCTCGGCCGGATGATCGGAAAATACAGCCGGATCGATGCAAACGCGCCGCTGTCCTCCCTGGACGACGCTGCTCTCCGGCGCGCGGCGGCCGCGGCAAAGGACTTCTGTCTCCCGGTCCGCGGAACGGAAGGCTTTGATCATGCGCAGGTCACGGCAGGCGGGATCCGCACGGCGGAATTCGATCCGCGGACCATGGAGAGCCGTCTGGTCCCGGGTCTGTATGCCTGCGGGGAAGTCCTCGATATCGACGGAGACTGCGGAGGATTCAATCTGCAGTGGGCATGGGCAAGCGGGCGGCTCGCGGGGAGGCTCGGAAAATGATCCTGATCCGGAACATCCGTCTGGAAACGCACGAAGGCGAAGATCTGCTCCAGCTTCGCGCCGCGGAAAAACTGAAGCTGCGGCGGGAGGATCTGACTTCCTTCCGGATCGTGCGGAAATCGCTCGACGCACGGAAAAAAGCCGATATCCACTGGGTCTGCTCCGTCGCCGTTTCCGTTAAAAACGGAGAGGACCGCCTTCTGAAAAAAAACTCCGGGGACATCCTGCCCTATACGGCTCCCCGATACGATATCCCTTCGCTGTGCAAAGATGTTCCGCGGCCGGTCGTTGTCGGCTTCGGACCCGCCGGAATGTTTGCCGCTCTTGTTCTCGCAAAGGCGGGGGCGCGGCCGCTGGTTCTGGAGCGCGGTCTCTCCGCGCCGGAACGAAAGGACGCGATCGACCTCTACCGTGCCGGCGGAGCGCTGGATGAACGGGCGAACGTGCAGTTCGGGGAGGGAGGCGCCGGTACTTTTTCCGACGGGAAACTGAACACGGGGATCCGTGACAGCCGCCTCCACTGGGTGCTGGAGCAGTTCTTCGTTCACGGGGCGCCGGAACATGTCACCTGGGACGCCAAACCGCACATCGGAACCGATGTGCTGATCGGCATCGTTCAGAACTTTCGCCGCGAGATCCTCTCACTGGGAGGAGAGATCCGTTTCGGCCATCAGATGACCGGCTTCCGTTCCAAAGCGGGCAAACTCGCAGCCGTCACCGTCCGGTCCGGGGAAGGGGAATATGACATCCCCTGCGAGGCGCTGGTCCTCGCTATCGGTCATTCCGCGCGGGACACGTTCGAAATGCTGCATGAAGCAGGTGTACCCATGGAACGCAAGCCTTTTTCCATGGGTGTCCGGATCGAACACCGCCAGCGCGACATCGACACTGCGCAGTACGGTTCCCCGCGCGGGGATCTCCCTCCGGCCGACTATTCCCTGAATGTCCATCTTCCGGACGGGAGCAGTGCCTACACCTTCTGCATGTGTCCCGGCGGCGAGGTATTTGCCGCCGCATCGGAACAGGGCGGCGTTGTCACGAACGGGATGAGCCGCTCGGCCCGGGACGGGGAGAATGCCAATGCGGCCCTGCTTGTCACGCTTCACACAGAGGATTTTCCGGGTGAAGGCGTCCTTGCGGGGATGTACTGGCAGAGACAGATCGAGCAGGCCGCCTTCCGCTTCGGAGGCGGGAACGCCCTGGCTCCCGCGCAGCTTGCGGGAGACTTCCTCTGCGGCCGGAGAAGCAGCGGACCGGCCGGCATTCAGCCGACATACCGCCCCGGCGTCATCTGGGGCAGCATCCGCGATGTTCTCCCGGAACGGATCACTTCGGTCCTTCAGCAGGCCATCCCCGCGCTGGGGAAAAAACTGAAGGGCTTCGATTCCCCGGAAGCTGTACTGACCGCTCCGGAGACGCGTTCTTCCTCGCCGGTCCGCATCCTGCGGGGCGAGGATCTCTCCTCGTCTGTCTTCGGCCTCTATCCCTGCGGGGAGGGCGCCGGTTATGCGGGAGGCATCAGCTCCGCCGCCGTGGACGGGATGCGCTGTGCCGAAGCCGTGCTCCGCAGATATACGGACGGATCGCGGGCGGAGACCCGTTGACGCGCTTATTCCGCAGGGTTATAATCGATTCCACAGTTTTTTGTTTAAAGACAGGGTGTGCAGAATGAAACGTAAGCTGTCCAGCATCCAGATCATCGCGCTCGGATTCTTCATCATGATCCTGCTCGGCACCGGTCTTCTTCTGCTGCCGGTCTCGACAACGAAGCCGATCACGCCCGGAGAGGCTTTCTTCACCGCGACCAGTTCCTCCTGTGTAACAGGCCTCGTGGTGACGGACACCGCCGAAACCTTCACCTTCTTCGGCCAGTTCGTTCTCCTGATCCTGATCCAGACAGGGGGCCTCGGTTTCATGACCATGGCCATGCTGTTTCTCCATCTTTTCCGGAGGAAGATGCGCCTGCGCGAAAAGGAGATCCTCACTGAGAGCCTGAATTCCACGCGGATCAAGGATGTCCCTGCGCTGATCCGGTTTATCCTGAAAGGGACCTTCCTGATCGAGGGCTGCGGCGCGATCCTTCTTTCGATCCGCTTCATCCCTCTCCTTGGCGTCCCGAAGGGCATCTGGTACTCTGTTTTTCACGCTGTCTCCGCGTTCTGCAACGCCGGATTCGACCTGATGGGCACAGTCAGCGGTCCGTACTCCTCTCTCACGCTCTTTGCAGATGATTGGCTTTTCAACCTGACCGTGATCGGGCTTATCCAGCTTGGCGGCCTTGGTTTTCTGGTCTGGTCCGATGTCCTTGAAAACGGGGTCCGGCCGAAACACTGGAACCTTCACACAAAGCTCGTGCTGTTTGTGAACGGCCTGCTCGTCCTTGGCGGTACGCTGCTGTTCTTCCTTCTTGAGCGGAGCGGGTCCTTCTCCGAACGCCTTCTCCATGCCCTCTTCGGCAGCATCACCCCGAGAACGGCCGGATTCAACACCGTTGACACCGCGGGACTTTCCGGCGGAGGCAAACTCCTTACGATCGGACTGATGTTCATCGGCGGAAGCCCCGGATCCACAGCCGGCGGCATCAAGACGACGACTGCGGCCATAATGATCCTCTTCGCCTTTTCCCAGGCAAAAAGGGCCCGTTCCGTCGCCGTTTTCGGACGAAGCATCCGCAAGGATGCGCTGGAAAAGGCTACGGCCGTCTTCTTTTACAACCTGACCCTCGCCGTGGCCGGAGCCGTGATCATTCTTCTGATCCAGCCGCTTTCCCTGGAAGACGTGCTGTTTGAAACCTTCTCTGCGATCGATACCGTGGGGATGACGACCGGGATAACCCGGGATCTTCTCCCCGTCTCCCGTCTCCTGATCGCTCTGCTCATGTATCTGGGCAGAGTGGGAAGCACTTCTTTTGCCATCGCCCTTGTTGAAAGGGGAACACGGCCTGTCCTGGATTTCCCGCCCGAGGAGATCATGGTGGGCTGAAAAACGGAGGAACGTATGAAATCATTTCTGATAATCGGAATGGGCAGTCTGGGCCATCATCTCTGCCGGGCTTTCTCCGGCATGAAATGCGAACTGATGATCGTTGACCTCAACGCGGACGCGATGGAGGACATCCTCCCCTATGTCGTCAGCGCGCGGGTCGGGGACTGCACAAAGGAAGAAGTCCTGAAGAATCTCGATGTGCCCTCTTTTGACGCCTGCTTTGTTTGCGTCGGGAGCAATTTCGAAGTCAGCCTCCAGATCACGAACCTTCTCAAAGAGCTCAGAGCGAAGAAGGTTTTCAGCAAGGCGGACCGGGACGTTCAGGAAAAATTCCTGCTCCACAACGGTGCGGACGTGGTCATCTTCCCGGAGAAGACGATCGCTCTGAACATCGCCATCCAGGAGATCTCCGACAGTATTTTCGACTGTCTCACCCTCACGGGGGACTATGTCATCTGCGAGATCCTGCCCATGAAGGAATGGGTGGGGAAGACGGTCGCCGAACTGAAGATGAGGGAGAATTACAGGCTTTCCCTGCTTGCCGTGAAAAAGGGCGTGAACGTGGAACCGATGCCGGATATCGGTTACCGCTTCTCCGAGGACGAACACGTGATCGTCCTCGGGCATATCCGGGACATCGAAAAATGCGCTTTCTGACTTTTCCGGGCAGATGATACAAAGAGCTGCGGCGGCCCATGCGGGCTGCTGCAGCTCTTTTTCCTTTCTCTTCTGTCCGGATCAGATCTTGGTCGTCAGGCTGTTCAGATACCGGAACAGCGGCATCAGTTCCGAATAGCCTTCCGTGAGTATCCCGGGCAGCGCTTTCGAAAACAGGTCTCCTCCGAAGTCCTTCCGGCACGAAACGGAGATATGCCGGAAATTGTACCAGCGGGCAAGGCTTCCGGAATAGTTCCCTTTTTCCCGCTTGTATGTCTCCCCGTCGGCTTTGAAGGTCCTGCTCTTCTCGATCCTGCGGATGATCCGTTCAAAAGCCGCCGGATTCGCATCGACGGTCTTCCGGTACAGTTCCATCTGTTCGGCGCCTCCCCAGAAGCCCAGACCGTACGCATAAAAGGCGGCGTTGATCTCAAACCAGAAAACCGGTCCGCCTGTATCGTCGGAAGGTTCCTCCCAGATGGTGAACCACAGGTTCTCCTTGTACGGGCCCCGTCCGTACAGGCGTCTCGCATCCCGGTAGATCCTGGCCGCATGGACCCGGAAGGGGTCGTCCGGGAATTTTTCACACAGCAGCGCATGCGTTTCCGCCGCCAGTGCCTTGAACGGCTCGTTCAGGACCTTTTCGAAGGTCTGCTTATGCTCCAGGAACCACGGTCTTTCATTGTTGAAGGACAGTTCCCAGAGAAATTCCGAGGTCTCTTTGCAAAATCCGCTGAACATGTCTCACCCTCACTTTGTGCCGTGTATTCTAACATATCCGCCGGCCGGTTTCAATCCGGATCTGCCTGTACATCACGGTTTTCTTATGGTATAATAGTTAATCATTTTTTCAGTCGTTATCTTACGGGAGGCGAAACATGAAGATCATCATTGCCGGGGCAGGCAGGATCGGGTCGACACTGACCAGGATCCTCTCTGAAGAAGGACATGATATCACCGTCATCGAACAGAAACCCGAAACGATCTACCATATCTCCAACACCTGCGATGTCATCTGTGTGGAAGGCAGTGCGGTCAACTCCGATACCCTGATCGAAGCCGGCGCCGCCACCGCGGATCTGCTCATCGCTGCCACCGAAAAAGACGAGGTCAACATGGTCTGCGGCATTTCCGCGAGGAAACTGGGGACCGGGGACGTCATCGCGCGCATCCGCGATCCGCAGTTTCTCAGGCAGAGTGATTTTCTCCGGGAAGCTTTCGGCCTCTCCGTGATCATCAACCCGGAGTTCGAATGCGCGAAGGAGATCTCCAGGATCCTGCGTTTCCCGAGCGCCGCCCGCGTCGAAACCTTTTCCAAAAGCAACGCGGAGCTTGTCGACCACCGTGTCCGTGAAGGCGGGAAGCTGGACGGGATCCAGCTGAAGGATCTGGAAAAGATCTCCAAGGCCAAGGTCCTGATCGGCGTGGTCGACCGGGACGGAAACGTGTTCATCCCCCGCGGCGATTTCACTCTGAAGGGCGGAGATGTCCTGAGCATCACAGGTTCCTCCAGAGAGATGCGGAAATTCTTCGTTTCGGCAGGGGAATACAAAAAGCCGATCAAGGACGCCATCATCATGGGCGGCGGACGGATCTCCGTCTACCTCTCCACGCTTCTTCTGGAGGCCGGGATCGACGTCTCCGTGATCGAGATGGACAGGGATCGCTGCGAAGTCCTCTGCGATCTGCTCCCGGGAGCCCATATCATCTGCGGGGACGGGACCAGCAACGATGTCCTTCTTGAGGAGAACATCGGAACGGTCGGCGGCTTTGTCGCCCTCACCGGAGACGACGGCGACAATATCATCACCTCCCTCTATGCAAAGAGCTGCGGTGTGGAGAAGATCGTGACGAAGGTGAACCGCGATCATTACTCCCAGATCATCGATGATTCCATGCTGGAAAGCATCGTCACGCCGAAGGAGGTCATTTCCCAGCAGATCGCCCGGTACGTCCGCGCCATGGACAATTCCAAGGACAGCAGCATGGAGACGCTGTACCGGCTTGCCGGAGGAAAGGTCGAGGCGCTGGAATTCCGTGTGAACGAAGACTCCAAATGCATCGGGATCCCTCTGAAGGATCTTCCTCTCCGGGAAGATGTGATCATCGGCGCCATCATCCGTGAATCCAGGACGATCATTCCCAACGGCTCCTCTGTGATCCAGCCGGGAGATCACGTGATCATCATCACAGACGCAGGCAAAGTGAAGGTTCTTGACGCTGCCCTGAAGGAAGTTGCCGGATGAACTACAGGATGATCATTCATGTTCTCGGCTATGTCCTGCTGATCATTGCCGTATTGATGCTCCTTCCGCTGATCGCAGGCCTCTTTTTCCGCGAGAACATTTTCAATTTTCTTATAACATCGCTCCTGACCGCGGTCCTCGGCGTGATCATGCTGCTGATCCGGCCGAAAAAGCAGGACCTGTATGCCCGGGACGGATTTGCCATCGTCGGAGTGGGCTGGATCCTCATGTCGCTTCTCGGCGCGCTGCCCTTTGTCCTCTGCGGAGATATCCCGAATTATATCGACGCCGTGTTTGAAACGGTCTCCGGCTTCACCACGACCGGCGCCTCCATCCTGAACGACATCGAAGGTCTTTCCCGCAGCGGTCTTTTCTGGCGGTCCTTCACCCACTGGATCGGCGGCATGGGGATGCTGGTGTTCATCATGGCCGTGATGCCCATGAGCGGCAACCACTCCATGCACATCATGCGCGCGGAGGTCCCCGGCCCCACTGTCGGAAAGCTCGTTCCCAAAGCCCGCAAGACGGCCATAATCCTTTACCTCATCTATCTGGGCCTCACGATTCTGGAAACGATCCTGCTCCTTCTGGGCGGCATGAGTTTCTACGATGCTCTCCTGCATTCGTTCGCGACCGCGGGCACCGGCGGCTTTTCCACGAGGGCGTCTTCCATCGGCGCTTTCAACAGCGTGTATATCGATGTCGTGGTCTCGACCTTCATGCTGCTCTTCGGTGTGAACTTCAACATCTACTTCCTTATCCTGATCGGGAAGTTCCGCACCGCATTCGGCAGTGAAGAGCTGCGCACCTATCTTCTCATCGTGGGTTCGGCGGTCCTTGCCCTTACCCTGTCCATCTCCCGCATCTACGGCGGCTTTTTCAGTGCGCTGCGGTATTCCTACTTCAATGTGGCCACGGTGATCAGTACCACGGGTTTCGGAAACGCCGACTTTACGAAGTGGCCGGTCTTTTCCCAGTGGCTCCTCGTTCTCCTGATGTTCATCGGAAGCTGCGCCGGCAGCACCGGCGGCGGGCTGAAGGTGTCCCGCCTGATCATCATCTTCAAGGCCGCGTTTGCCGATGTGGCCCAGATGATCTTTCCCCGCAGCGTTTCGGTGATCCGGCTCGACAGGACCCGGGTGGATGTCGGCACCATACGGGCAAGCTATACGTTTTTCGCCCTGTATATAACTTTCCTGATGCTCGCGACCCTGTGCGTTTCCGTGGACGGGTTCGACGTGACCACCAATTTCACCGCCGCGGTCTCCTGTCTGTCGAACATCGGACCGGGACTTTCCCTTGTCGGCCCCTCGGGGAATTTCGCCATCTTTTCGTATTTTTCCAAAATCGTCCTCTCCATCGCCATGCTTCTCGGCAGACTGGAGATCTATCCGCTCCTCGTGCTGGTCATGCCGACGATGTGGAGAAGAAAATAAGAACAACAAAGCGGGACCGGACCGGCTCCGCTTTGTTGTTTTTCATGAAAATCATTTTTACCCGAAGCCCGCAGTTGCAATGAAAAAAAGACAAAGCTATAATGTTTCGCATAAGAAAAAAGGGAGGAAATAACCATGGCAGATAACGTCAGGCCCGCAAGCATGGCCCGCATCAACACTCCTGAACTCGCGGAAGCGTTCATTGAAGAACAGATCGCTTCCCTTCAGGCACAGATCGGAAAAGACAAAGTCCTTCTGGCTCTTTCCGGAGGGGTCGACTCTTCCGTCGTTGCCGCGCTCCTGATCAAGGCGGTCGGCAATCAGCTCACCTGCGTTCACGTGAACCACGGCCTTCTCCGGAAGGGCGAACCCGAGCAGGTGATCGAAGTCTTCCGCAACCAGATGAGCGCGAATCTCATCTACGTTGACGCGGTGGACCGCTTCCTGGATAAGCTGGCCGGCGTTTCCGACCCCGAGCAGAAGCGCAAGATCATCGGCAAGGAATTCATCGATGTTTTTGCGGAAGAGGCTTCCAAGCTGGAGGGCATCCGTTTCCTCGGACAGGGCACGATCTATCCCGACATTCTTGAATCCGACGGGGTCAAGGCGCATCACAATGTCGGCGGCCTGCCTGAAAACCTGCAGTTCGAGCTGGTCGAGCCGGTCAAGTTCCTCTACAAGGACGAAGTCCGCGTCGTCGGAAAGGCACTCGGTCTTCCCGACAGCATGGTGTACCGTCAGCCCTTCCCCGGCCCCGGTCTCGGTGTGCGCTGCGTAGGCGCTATCACCCGCGATCGGCTGGAGGCCGTCCGCGAATCCGACGCCATCCTCCGCGAGGAATTCGCGAAAAACGGACTGGAAGGCAAAGTCTGGCAGTATTTCACGATCGTTCCCGACTTCAAATCCACCGGCATCAAGGACAACAAGCGCACCTTCGAGTGGCCCGTCGTGATCCGTGCCGTCAACAGCGTGGACGCAACCAGCGCCAGCATCGAGCAGATCCCGTACGCGCTGCTCGGCCACATCACTGACCGGATCCTCAGCGAAGTCAGGGGTGTGAACCGCGTCCTCTATGATCTCTCGCCCAAACCGGTGGCCACCATCGAGTGGGAGTGATCCCGGTTCGTTCGGCAGCACTCACACGGAGCCTGAAAATGACGGGCTGAATGAGCGTCTGAGAAGCAGAACAGAATAAAACAGGAAGCCCTGTGCTGTGACGAAACGTCACTGCACAGGGCTTTTTTCCATCCTTATGTCTTGAGTGAAAACCAGTATTGTCTTTGGAGACCGCGTCTGCTATAATGACAGCAACACTATTAAGAAAGGAGGTCATCTGAAATGTATAACAAAATGTCTGCATCGGAAACTGAATACGGAATGATGACCTCGGCCTGTGCGTTTCTGTCCTGACAGGGCAATAATGTATGATATGCTGATCATGCCGTGGCGTCTGCGTCACGGTGTTTTTTTGCCCATTTTGGCAAAATGCGCACCGGCCGGGTCAATGCCGATAACGATAAAGAAAGGAAAAACAGCCCTGCAGGGCTGCAGAAAAAAATGGATAAGAAAACAATGATGGAAAACCTGGCCCGTGAGTCGCACGAAAAGGGCGGCTTCAACGGAACCTGGCTATACGCGGAAAAAGGTGAGATCGTGTCCAAAGGAGCTTTCGGCTTCCGGGATCCTGAAAACACGCTTCCGATCAGGGAGGACACGATCTTCCAGCTGGCTTCGGTCAGCAAGACTTTCGCTTCGGCGGCGGTCATGCTGCTGATACGGCAGGGCACGCTGAGTCTTGAGGACGAGATCACGAAGTTCTTCCCGGAGATCCCCTATCCGGGCGTGACGGTCCGGCATCTGCTGACCCACACAAGCGGTGTTCCCGATTACTTTGACGACGCGGACTGGTTCATCAATATCTGGAAGGAGGAAAAGCGGGTGCCGGGCAACGACGAGATCCTGCGCTTCCTCCGCGAAACCAAGGCAAAGCCGTATTTCGCCCCGGGAGA
>JAGBQR010000022.1 GCA_017632775.1 Oscillospiraceae bacterium
AGAAAAACCTGAACCGGTTGGTCAAATCCAGCAAAGTCAATCAAAAAGACAGGCTTGAGTACTTCAAAAAGAAATGGCTGAAAGAGCATATTGCGATCATGGTGATCATTGGCATTTGTATTATTGCTGTGCTGGCGGCAGGAATAATCATCAAAAACAATTTGCTGATAGCGATTAGTCCTTTGCTGTTCCTTACAGCACATGGCTGGAGGAATAACGCCATGATGGCATATGCTGAGAAACATGTTTATGACGACACGGAAAGTATATAGTAAATTTGGATTTTATAGCAAAAGCGTATCGGATCCGGCATAGTATGAAGAATAACGATATCCCCCGTTTTGTTGAAATTGCAATCTTTAGCCAGAAAAAAAAGACACGCATATGCGTGTCTTTTTTCTATTCAAACTCTTCGCTGTTCCGTTCTTCCGGAAGCAGGATCTCCATGACACTGTCCAGCCGTATCTCTGCGGTTTCCCGGCATTTCTCCGGCCCTGTTTCTTCTGTATACAGCAGGATCGTTTCCTGTATCCGGTCGATCTTCTTCACACGACCGGCAACTGTGCTGTAAGTTCCTCCGCCTTTCTTCTCATCGGGTGTGAAAACACGAAGTCCGACCAGCGGGCAGTCTCCGCGGGTCACAGCTTCCTCAATTCTTAACAGCTGCCTGTCGAGATCGATACGCGGATCTTCCGCAAGAAAGATCTCTTCATCGGTCATCCGGGCCGTTTCCTCAATGAGCTCCTCATATCCGCTCAATGCGGCAAACGGAGCAAACTGAGCCGCCCGATCTCTGATCGACATCGGTTTTCGGCCTTCCGCCCGGTGGTGCGGGAGTCCGATGATTTCCGCATAACGGAGCGCCGCCTCTGTCTGTCCGTTCATTCTCCTCCTGCCCGGTGTCCCCCGATCTGTCCGTTCCTCTCGATGGCAGTCGCACCCTCACGGAAGTTCAGGCCTTTGAGAAGCGTATTCTTTCCATACTTATCCTGCAGCTGCAGGATCGTCTTCTGAAGATCCCTTTCCTTCTTCACCGCCGCCGCTTTCTTTCCTTCCTGCACGCTGATCATTTGAAAATCCGTGAACAGGTTCATCTGCGCTTCTTTTTCATCGGATTCATCGGAAATGTCCGCTTCATTCTGAAGACCGCAGGCCGCTATGTTGATCCTCCGGATCTTCAGCCGGCGGTCCGTAATCCGTTCGTACAGATCCATAAGGACCGGAAGAATCTGCAGGGCAGAATTCGCAGGCTGCTCCAGATTCCCGGTCCCGTGTGCGTGGAACGGGGTTTTCCTCCCATAGAGATCGATGCCGATCCTTCCTTTATAAACCTCTCCTGTCTCCGTGATCACGTTTCCGCTGTCCGGAGCCGGTTTTTCTGTTTCAGCTGCTGAGATAGATGCGGGATCATAGCCGATCGTGAGGGTGAACTGCTTTGAAACGAACCCGATCCTGAGCAGATCCCGCGCAAGCTGTTCCGTCATCTCACGAACGACGATCCCCGCTTTTTCATAATCATAGGGCTCTTTGAGAACCTGTCCTGTGGAAAGAGATTTCGCTTCCGGACGGTATGACCGGACGTCTTTGAGCGTGACCGGCTCCCATCCCCACGCATGGTCTATGAGCAGTTCCGCATTGATGCCGAATTCTTTATACAGTGCATCTTCTCCCGTTCCGGAGAGAGAGGCCCGCGCAATATCTCCCATCGTATACAGGCCAAGACGTTCCAGCCTTGTGCTGATGCCTTTGCCCACCCGCCAGAAATCTGTAAGGGGGCGATGTGTCCAGAGACGTTCACGATAGCTTTTTTCATCGAGTTCAGCCATCGGGATCCCTTCTTTTGCCGCATCACGCTTGGCCAGGATGTCCATCGCTACTTTGGCGAGATAAAGATTCGTCCCAATGCCGGCGGTAGCCGTGATACCGGTAGTTCGGAACACCTCCC
Organism: Oscillospiraceae bacterium; assembly: GCA_017632775.1. Classification (GTDB taxonomy): domain Bacteria; phylum Bacillota; class Clostridia; order Oscillospirales; family Oscillospiraceae; genus Limivicinus. Next base: position 1,946 of record JAGBQR010000022.1, read on the forward strand.
GGACCATCTCCGTTACCATTCGGAGCGCGGTCTTTTCTCCGTTTTTCAGATATCCGGTAAGCTCAAGGAAAACCTCATCCACCGAATACGCATAAATATCTTCCGGTGAAACAAATCTCATATACGCGGTGAACGCCCGCGCACTGTATTCCTCATACAGCCTCATGCGAGGCGGTGCGATGATAAAGTCCAGGGAAAGCTCCGGGAACGCCTTCAGTTCCTCCTCATCCCAGGAAGATCCGCTGAATTCGCTTTTCCCGTCTTTCTCCCGCCGGATCCTTCCGCTCTGTATTCCGGTGCGGAGGCGATCCCTGTTTATCTCTTCCACTTTCTGTTTGACTTCAAACAGGCGTGCCCGGCCGGGGATCCCGTGCGCTTTCAGAGCAGGAGACACCGCCAGACAGATCGTTTTTTCCGTGCGGGCAGGATCTGCCACCACCAGATTCGCCTTGAACGGATCGAGTCCCCGTTCGACGCACTCCACGCTGGCATAAAAGCTTTTCAGATCGATCGCCGCACAGACCCGTCCGCCGGATGTCCTTTCTTCGAGACGCTCTTCGTTCATGATCCGTATTCTCTCCGGGCTGCCGTACCCCATCAGAGTGAAAGGATTTTTCCGCAGATCCGGAAAGAATCCTCCGTCCCGACAACGATCGGCTCATAAGCGCTGTTATAGGAAAAGAGCACAGGCCGGTTCCAGCCGCTCTCCTGGCTGCCGGCAGGGGCAGGCAGCTCCCTGTAGAGCTTGATAAAACCATTTCCGTTCAGGACAAAAAGCCCCTCCTCACCGGAGCGCAGGGTCTCGGCACGCCGGACCCATACGACCTGCCCGTCTTCAAACTTGGGCATCATACTGTCCCCATCTACACGAACGCCGAAGTCCGCCCCTTCCGGAACCGATCCCTTTGGGAAACTCCGGAACTCAAATCCGTCGTCGTCAAGAAAATCTCCGGTACCGGCGGAGGCAGACAGCAGACTGACCGGCATCTGTACATAGACGATGTTTTCCCCTTCATCCCTGTCCGGAACATAACGGCCGGATGCGGCAAGGTCTTCCTTATACTCTGCGACCTTCCGCAGGCCTTCTTCGTTCAGAAGTCCGTTCTCGGAGAAGAAGCCTGCCGGATCATCCATCCGGAAGCAGTCGAATATCGCAAGCAGCTGGTAGGCATTCGGCAAAGTCTGCCCCAGTTCCCACTTGTTGATAGAGGCCGGGGTCACCGAGATCCCGCGTTCCCGAAGAATCACACTGAAATCCCGCAGGCTGATCTTAGCCTCTCTCCTGAGTCCCTTGATCTTTTCGCCGATCATGTTTCGTTCTCTCGCTTCATCCGCCCGATAAGTCACCGGACTGATCCTTCCGCTTCTTTTCATCGTTCCTCCTTCTTGCCCGCCTCCGCATGCCATAGTACAAGGCGCGGAACGGCAATGATTTCTGCTCTTATTATACAGGACAGTCCATACCCCCGTCAAGAGAAGTTCTCGCAATGAGATCGATTTTCATTATTTTATCTCTCTTTGTGAAACCTTTCTGTCCTCATCAAGAAAAAAACAGAGTCCCTTTCCGGAACTCTGTTTTTTCTTTTTACAGACCAAGATATTCCCGCTGCTCTTCTGAAAGCCGGTCGATCCTTACTCCCATCGAGGCAAGCTTTCGATTCGCCACTGCTTCATCGGTCTCCCGCGGAACCGGAATCACATCCGGTGTCAGTGTGTTCCTGTGCCTGACCAGGTATTCGGCACTCAGCGCCTGGATCGCAAAACTCATATCCATGATTTCCGCCGGATGTCCGTCCCCGGCGGCGAGGTTGACCAGTCTTCCTTCCGCAATGACAAAAAGCGTTTTCCCGTTAGGAAGTACATAGCCGCTGATATTATGCCTTGCCTCATATTTTTCGACCGCGATCTCGTTCAGGCCCGCCATATCCACTTCCACGTCGAAGTGTCCCGCATTGGTGAGGATCGCTCCATCCTTCATGGTCTCGAAGTGTTCTTTGGTGATGATGCCGCAGCATCCGGTGACCGTGACAAACATGTCCCCGATCTTTGCCGCTTCCGCCATCGGCATCACTTCATATCCGTCCATAACGGCCTCCAGCGCACGCACAGGATCCGTCTCCGTGACGATCACCTTTGCGCCGAGCCCTTTTGCACGGAGCGAAACACCTTTTCCGCACCATCCATACCCGGAAACGACGACCCTTTTCCCCGCGACGATCAGATTCGTGGTCCGGTTGATCCCGTCCCATACGGACTGTCCTGTGCCGTAACGGTTATCAAACATATGCTTGCAGTCAGCCTCATTCACCATCACCATGGGGAAACGGAGACTGCCTTCTCTCGCCATGATGCGCAGACGGTGGATCCCGGTGGTCGTTTCTTCGCAGCCGCCGATCACATTGCCGATCAGATCCTGCATTTCGGTATGCAGCAGGTTGACCAGATCTCCGCCATCATCGATGATGATGTTCGGTCCCGGTCTGAGGACGGAACGCAGCGCTTCCCGGTACTCTTCCATGCTGCAGCCGTATTTCGCGAATACCTCCATCCCGCCTTCTGCCAGCGCGGCAGCCACGTCGTCCTGTGTGGAAAGGGGATTGGAACCGGTCACATACATCTCGGCCCCGCCCATCTCCATCACTCTGCACAAATAGGCCGTCTTAGCCTCCAGATGTACCGAAAGGGCGATCTTCAGGCCGCGGAACGGTTTCGTCCGGAGGAATTCTCTTCCTATGCTCTGCAGTACCGGCATGTTCCGTTCGACCCAGCGGATCTTCATCTCTCCGGACGGGGCCAGACTGCGATCGAGAATATCACTCATGCTTCTTCCGCTCCTTTTCAGCGGTCATATCCGCCGTCAAATTTATAGCTGAGATCTTTTTCCAGGCTGAGCTTCGTTTCTGTTCCCCGGAAAATGCGAATGACGCAGGGTATGTTCCGCGCAAGCACCACCAGCAGCACCGCGAGGGAAAGATAGACCAGAAGCCTCTGCTCCACCACCAGCAGCGCTGTGACGAGCGTCACAGCAGCGGCGGCAAGGGAGCCAAGGGAGAGATACTTCGTGAGCCAGATGAGCAGCGCAGCTGCTGCCAGTGCCGCGATCCCTACGGACAGGTCCGTGAAGAACGCCGTCACTATAATGGCTACCGTGGCGAAGCTGCCCTTCAGATCATAGAACAGCGGCCACTGTCTGCCCACGATAAGACAGAACCCCGCAAACACCCGTCCGACATCCGCATGTCCCTTTATGCCAAGGAGAAGCCCGCCGATCACGACAGGGAGAATGTCTTTCACAAGTTCCACCAGCAGAAGCACCAGCAGCCCGCCAAACCCGTAGATCCTCCGGAAATTGGAAAGCCAGACGTTTCCTCTGCCGAGTTTACGCAGATTCTTTTTATAAACGTACAGCGATGCGATGGTCAGCGTGCTCAGGCTTCCGAAGCCGTAGGCCAGGATCGCCGTAATGATCAGCAGCAGATAGTACATTATTCCGTCTCCCCTTTCTGTCGGATGATGAGCCTGATCGGGGTACCTTCCAGACCGAAGACACCACGGATCTGGTTTTCCAGATAACGCTGGTAGGAAAAATGGAACAGTTCCCGTGAATTGCAGAAAACAACAAAGGTCGGAGGCCGGACTCCGGTCTGCGTGATGTAATAAATCTTCAGTCTGCGGCCTTTATCTGTAGGAGGCTGCACCCGTGCCTGCGCGTCTGCCAGCACATCATTGAGCATACCGGTGGTGATGCGCATGGCATTCTGATCCGCGACGAAATTGATAAGCTCAAAAAGCTTGTCCGTTCGCTGCCCTGTAAGCGCGGAAATGAACAAGACCGGAGCATAACTCATAAAGCTGAGATCC
>JAGBQR010000023.1 GCA_017632775.1 Oscillospiraceae bacterium
CACACCCGATGAGAAGAAAGGCGGAGGAACTTACAGCACAGTTGCCGGTCGTGTGAAGAAGATCGACCGGATACAGGAAACGATCCTGCTGTATACAGAAGAAACAGGGCCGGAGAAATTCCGGGAAACCGCAGAGATACGGCTGGACAGTGTCATGGAGATCCTGCTTCCGGAAGAACGGAACAGCGAAGAGTTTGAATAGAAAAAAGACACGCATATGCGTGTCTTTTTTTTCTGGTGGAGATAAGCGGGATCGAACCGCTGACCTCTTGAATGCCATTCAAGCGCTCTCCCAGCTGAGCTATACCCCCGTATCACGTCTTTTGTGAGCAAGAGTTATATTAGCAGAGATGGTTTTTCTTGTCAACATTTTTTTCTTGAATTGCAGTCCGCAGCGCAGTAAAATGCTGACATTGTATTCTGAACGGAAAGAAGGGCGGCTATGGAAAACGAACTGATCATACCTCGGAGGATCAAACGATGGGCGCTGGAAAGTCGAGAGATCGCATCGCTTCTCACTTCCGCTTACGGCACGGCGCTTCTGGAAGCCTACCGGGATCTGGATTGTGATCTCCTGTATAAATCGGTGACGCACGGAGTCGGGCACATTGAGAGAACGATGCTTTTCGGAGCCATGATCGCCAGAAACGAGCATCTGAGTGAAACGGATACCCGGGATGTGCTTCTCTGCTGTTCCTACCACGATATCGGCCGCATCGACGACCGCTATGATCTGGAGCACGGGAAGCGCTCCGCGGAAAAGATCCGGGAAAGCGAAGGCCTGCGGTCCCTTTTCTCATATCCTGAGGAGGCGATGGCTGCCATTCATTCCCATGCCGTTCCCGACGGAGAGACAGAGGGGATCCCTGAAATATACGGAGTGAAGGATCCGGAAAAATATGCGCTTCTCACAGCCTGCCTGAAAGATGCGGACAACATCGACCGCGTCCGGATCTATGACCTGGACGAAACGTTCCTGCGCTTCGAAGGGACGAGACAGATGGTCCCGCTTGCCTGGTGGGTGCTGGACGAGTACCTTCGCACACATACGGTGCTCTGTTTCGGCGATTCGAACACGTTCGGCTATAACCCGCGGACCGGCGGACGATATCCGTCGTATTTCCGCTATCCCTCGATTCTTGCGCGCTTTCTCGGAGAGGATTATACCGTGATCAACGAGGGGCTGAACGGGAGAACCACGGCGTTCCCGCTCAACGGGCTGGAGTGGCTCAGCGGTCTGTACGCCATCCGGCCGGTGCTTGCCGCGCATTGTCCCGTCGACACGCTTGTGCTCATGCTCGGAACCAACGACTGCGCGGCATCGCTGGCGCTGTCCGCGGATGAGATCGCCCGGGGAATGGAGAAACTGATCCGGGCGGCACAGGAGATCCTGCTGGAAAAGCAGGGAACTCTCCCCCGGATCATTCTGGTCTGCCCGCCGCACATCGAAGAGAGTGTGTGGAAAGGGCCGTTCGCGGAAGATATGGACCGGAACAGTCTGAAAGCCTCGGCGGCACTGCCCGGACTGTATGAGGAGCTGGCGCGGAGGACAGGGTGTGAATTCCTGAATCTTGACGGAGTGATCTGGTTTTCAGAACTGGATTCCGAGCACCTGCGTCCGTTTGATAATTACCGGCTGGCAGGTATGCTGGCCGAGCGTATCCGCCTTAAAGAGGAAGAATAAGAAGAATAGAGTTTTCTCCTCCCGGAATGTTGCGAAAAAGGATCCGATTTGTTCAAAAAATAGTCGCATCTCCTTTATATTTTTTTAACATTTCGAAAGCCGGAAAAAGTATACTGAAAACACAGAAACGAACGGAAATGTCCCGGCACAAGATACAGTACCATTATTTTTTGAAAACGCAAGATATAATGGTCTGTAATCTTTTTGAAACTTTTTTGCACTTTTTTGAAAATTTGTGCTTGCAATTTCGTCACCTTTATTGTAGTATGTATGCACAAAGAGTTACATAATATCGTCACAACGGAAATTATGGAAAAATGAGGACAGAGTTCTTCGGCCCGGCGATTGGGAAGAGGAAGTCGTTTTGTCCGCATTTTGCGCACATATCGTGCGTACTCAAATTGTATTCTTTACGGCCTCGGAAGGAGGCCGGTTGGGAGGAGAACTTTTATGAAGAAGAGACTCTTGGCACTGCTTCTCACCGTCTGCACTCTGGCAGCGCTCGTCACCGGACTGAGCTCTGTCGCGTCGGCGGCGAACGACATCACCGGTGACACGATCTCCGGGTATGTCATTGCTTATCAGCTCGCCAAGGACGATACCGTCCTCAAGGTGTGCAATAAGCTCGGAATCGATTTCTATAAGAATCAGGCGCAGATCACAAAGATCAACAACATTACCGACTACAGCAAGCTCCCGGTCGGGAAGGTTGTCTGGCTGCCTGCCACCTCCGCCGGTACGGCCACGGACTATTACATCCTGAAGACGCACACCCTGACCAACGGCGACGACATCTCCACGCTGCTCTCCAAGTACGGCGTTTCCACGAACGACGCGCTGCTGGGCAGACTGAACACGAATCTTGCTTCTCCGACGGTCGGCTCCACGCTGACGATCCCTCTTTATAAAGGATCCAAAGAGAAGATCGAGAACACCGCGACCAACGCCGGTACTGTAGCAGTCACCGGGACCGTGATCGGAAGCGTCACCGGTGTCACCGGTGCCACGACCACCACGGTTGCCGGAGGCACAGCAGCGGCAGCGAACGGGAATGTTGCCTATTACCTGATTCCCTATGTGATGAACCAGGGCGACACAGTCGGTGCGGTATGCACGGCGCTCGGCATCAGCTTTGCGCAGAACCAGGCGCTCATCAGCCGGATCAACGGCATCACGAACTACAATCGTATTGCCGCTGGCCGTACCATTCTGCTCCCCAGCGCTTCTCCTGCTGCGGGCGGAACGAGCTACCAGGTTGTTGCCCATCTCATCCAGCAGGGCGAGACGGCGCTTTCCATCTGCAACAGCTACGGCGTCAGCTATAACAACAACCTCACTCTCCTCAAGGGTCTCAACAACAATAACAACCTGAACGCCATCATGGCCGGCAACATTTTCTATGTTCCTGTTGCAGGCACCTATTCCGGCGGCGGTTCCGTGATTCCCGGAGGCGGCGGTTCCGTGGTTCCCGGAGGCGGCACCACCGGCGGCGTGGCACAGGGAACGACCTACGCGCTCTCCAAGGATGACGCGGATAACGGCTCCTTCAAGCTCAAGGCGGACGGCGTCGAAGTCAGCGCGGCGGCAGCCGGCCGTGTGATCACCATCGTCTGCAATGGCGCCGCGGGCTATGCCCAGGATACCATTACGGTTCACAAAACGGGCGATTCCTCCAAGACGGTCGCTGTTGTTAACAACACCTTCACCATGCCGGATTATCCCGTCACGGTCAAGGTCACCTTCGGCAAGGCGACGAACTACAAGATTCTTCCGGTCGGTTCCACGAACGGTTCGTATGAGCTCTATGTGGACGAGAAGATCGTTATTGACAAGACCTACGCCGGTGCTGCCGTCACGGTAAAGACCCAGCCGGACAACGGATATGTCCTCGACAAGATTGATGTCTTTAAAATTGGCGATTCTGATAAAAAGGTCACGGTGACTGACGGCAAGTTCACGATGCCGAAGTATGGCGTCCAAATCGAAGTCACATTCAAACCCGGCAAGGTCTTTGAATACCCGGTAGCGGCAGCCAGTGCTCCGCTGCACGGCAGCTTTGAACTGAAGGTCGACGGCGTAGTCGTCAGCAAGGCGGCGGAAGGAAAGACCGTCCATATCGCAGCCTACCCCGACAAGGACTACAAGGTCGACACGATGAAGGCCACCTACGTGGATGAAAACGGCGAGACTGTGGAGCTCAAGATCAACTATTCGTCCTTCGTGATGCCGACCTTCAATGAGAAGATCCCGGAGGCAAGCCGGAAAGTCACGGTCGAAGTCACCTTCATCAAGTCCGCGACCTATGTGATCAACATCAAGAACGACTCCAACGGTTCCGGCAACAGCGTCTATGCGATGGTCAACAACTCCAGCGTAGGCCGTGCGGAAGAAGGCCGTGTCCTTGTCTTTACACCGAGGATCAACAAAACCGGCTATGTGCTGAAGTCCATCACCATCACCTATGGAAGCACTACTTACACCATCAGTGATCCGGCTGCCGATGCAAAGTTCACCATGCCTGCCGCTGCGATCACAGTAACCCCGACCTTTGTCAACGCGACTCCGCAGGCCCTGAGCTACACCGCCGATCCTACCACCGCCGGTACTGTGACCTTCATGGTCAAGTCCGTCTCCGGTGCGACCTCGGCCCTGGAAGGAGATACCGTCAATATGACGATCACTCCGACTGTCGGATATAAGCTCAAGGCTGTGAAAGCGATCTATACTTACAACGGCGAAGATACCGAGGTCAAGATCACAGGCAACAACTTCACGATGCCTGCCTACGCGGTCAAGGTCAAAGCGGAGTTTGAGCGCCCGAAACTCGAGATCACCACAAAAGTCGAACCCAGCGTCAGCGATGCGAACGTCTCGCTTTACAGTGATTCGCAGCTTGCCAGCGAAGCGGCTCCCGGAGCAACGGTTCTGATCAAGATCAGCCCGGCGGACGGCAAGCAGGTCAAGAGCATCAAGGTCACCTATGTGGATAGTAACGGAGATACGCAGGAAGTGCCCGTAACATCCGACCGCACCTTCGTGATGCCGGAGTACAAGGTCACGCTGACCATCGAGATGAAGGACGGCAAGTTCAACATCAACTCTGCCAGTACGGTCAACGGCACCTTCACGATCGAGGATGACACGCTCGGTAAGGTCATCGAGAAGGCTGAGAAGGGTGAGACTATCCATGTAAAGACCAATCCGGCTGACGGCTTCGTGGTCAAGGAAGTCTACTACACTGTCGGCAGCGATAGCACGCACAATGCGACTACAGAAGTTACAGCCAACCAGGATTACACGTTCACGATGCCTGGCAAGCAGGTCACGGTGTATGCGGTATTCGAAGGCAACGAAAGAGGCTTTGCAACGCCTGTAATCATCGGGTCCGGTACGGTGAAACTGTATGATGCGGATCACAATGAACTGACTCCGGGTACGGATAAGGTAAAGGTCGGCGAGAAGGTCTTCATTGAAGCCAAACCGGCCAGCGGATACAAACTCGATACCATCGAAGTCAAGAATGCGGCTGGCAACAGAAGCACACCTGTGGCTGCAGACGGCAGCTTCACAATGCAGGATTACCAGGCCAACATCACGGTCACCTTCAAGGCGCTGGTTACCAATCTCAATGTCAACAAGAACATTGTGGATTACGGCACGGCCGAGATCCTGGTCAACGGCAATCCGTATGATTCCTCAACCGGAGCCACCGAGGGCGACACCATCACGGTCAATGTGACCCCGCTCAACGGTTATGCGATCGATGAGTTCACTGTTGTCACGATCTCGGACAACAAGCCTGTCACAGTGATCAACGGCAACACCTTCATCATGCCGTTTGAAGATGTCCGCGTAAAGGTCACCTTCAAGCAGGAAGGCTGATAACTTAGTTCTCCCAACCGCAATTCCCATAAAAAGGGCCCGTCTCTCCGGAGACGGGCTCTTCCCTTTTGCACAAAAAAACACAGCCCTGTCGGAAAGGCTGTGTTTTTTTATGTCTATTTTCTTCGGATCGAGACCAGGTTGCTCACAATCGAACTGCTGAAACGCTTCACATAACGGTCGTATTCCTGCCGGTCGACAGCAAAGCGCCTCCCCCAGGAGGAAACGTGGATGTTCTGTGCATCCAGTCCGACGGCGATCATATAGTGGGCGCTGATTGCCTGCGCGGAGGTGCGGCGGTCTTCCGGATCCGGACGGAGCCCGACTTTCGCCCTTCCCCAGAGTACGGGAAAATTCGGACCGACCGAGAAGATCACCGGGATATCCTGTGCCAGCATCTCTTCCATCGCCGGGTAGAAACGGCCGGAAGAGATGGCCCATCGGGCGGAGAAAGGAAGTTCACAGCGGCGGAAAGCGGAATTCAGGCCGAGGATCAGACCGATCCCGTTCACCCCCACATGGGGGATCAGAGGAAGATACTGCGCACGGATCCGGTCGAGAGACCGGTTATAGGACTCTGCTGACACCGCCGGGCCGAAAAGCAGCTCTTCACTGAACAGAGCGCTTCCGTTCCCGCCGTGGTAACGGCACAGATAGAGAAGCACTTCCTGGGCCGCGACCACGCCGCAGCCGCAGCGGACCATTCCCGGGTCCGGCGACTGCATCTGGCTGCCTCCGAAAGATAGTCCGTCCCGGTAGCGGACGGCGCAGAGCGGATGAGAAAGCTGGCAGTCCATTTCAGTTTACCCCGAAGTCTTCCAGGATGCCCTGCAGGCCATCCCGCTCATAGATCGCTTTATAATAACGCACTTCATCGGCGATCAGGCCGTCGATCATCCGCATGCCGAGTACTTCCACGGGGGCTTTGTCATCCGTGAGGATGTGTCCCTGTCCCTCACATGCAGCGAGCGATCCGCAGACCGTGTCCATCAGCGCCCGGAAAGCCGGGTCCTCCGGAAGCACGGAGGCGGAAGCAAGCCGCTCTGCGGGATCTCTGCCGGAACAGGCAAACAGTTCACGGTTCGTGTTTCCCCGAACATCCACGGCGGATACAAAGTCGAAAACCGTGCAGATCGTATCGGTCAGATACTGGTTGATGCTGCCCTCCCCGTCGGAGTGCATATTCATGTTCACCACCATCACACCGTCTTCTTTCAGGTGTTCACGGACGAGAGAGAAAAATTCCCGGGACGACATCTGAAAAGGAATGGTGATATCCTGGTAGGCGTCCACGAGGATCACATCATAAAGGCCTTCCGCGGCTTGAAGCCAGGCACGGCCGTCGTATTCGGTCACCCGGACGCTCTCCGGCATGGCAAAGTATTCGCCGGCCAGATCTGTGATCTTCCGGTCGATCTCCACCCCTTCCACACGGGAATCCGGAAAGTATTTCAGACATTGGGAAGCATAGGTCCCGGTCCCGTTTCCGAGAATCAGGATATCCATGGCCTCTCCCCTGTATACCATGGCGGGAGCCGCAAGAGCATAGTCGTAATACATGCCGGTCAGGTCATCGTTTTTCATCCGTACGGACTGTACGCCGAAGAGGACATTCGTCGCGAGGATGGTCCGGTCCTCCTCATCCTTGACCTGGAGGTAATTGTAGACGGATTCACTCTCGTAAAGAAGGTCGTCCTCCCAGAAGGCAAAGGAGTCGGTCCGGCCGAAGATGCTGAAAAGCACAAACAGAACGATCGTGATGATGCAGGTTTTCCCGAAGCGGCGTCCGCTGATGAAGTAGATCAGGCCGATCAGAAACAGGATGCCCGAAAAGAGCAGGAAAGTCACGGAGGTTCCGACGGCGGGGATCGTCACGAAGGTGGGAAGGAAGGTGCCCAGGATGCTGCCGATGGTGTTGCAGGCGTTCATGGTCCCCACAGTTTTTCCGCTTTCATCCAGACTGTCCACGGTGTATTTGACCAGGGACGGTGTGACGGTTCCCAGAAGAAAAAGAGGAAAGACGAACAGGACCATGCAGGAGACAAAGGCGGCAACGATCAGGAAGTTCGTATTGATCGTGAAGATCAGAAGGCCTGAGATGCCCAGAATGATGTACTTTCCCACAGCCGGGATCGCCGCGATCCAGACGGCGGCCACCAGGATTCGGCGATAGAGCACATCCGGATCAGGGTTTTTGTCTGCACTCTTCCCACCGTAGAGGTTCCCCAGAGCCATGGCGATCATGATCGTCCCGATGATGATGGTCCAGACGATCTGGGAGGAACTGAAATAGGGGGCGAGCAGCCGGCTGGCGCCGAGTTCCACGGCCATGACCGATACACCGGCGAAAAACTCAGTGAGATAGAGATAGATTTTGTTTTTCAGTATGGACCGTTCCTTCATATATAGCCCTCCATCCGGAAGATCCTGCACAGGATCGGGGAAAAGATGCATCCAGTATAATCCAGAGGGAGATTTCTGACAAGAAGGGAAAAAATGGCTTCAGGGCGCAAAAAGCAGCTGCCTGAAAAGGCAGCTGCTTTATAAAGGAATGTCTTATTTTGCGTGTTCCCTGCCCAGACGGATCAGCCGGAGGATCACCGGGCTGAGAAGAAGGTTCACAAGCATCTCGATCAGGAAATTGACCCCGACCAGACCGAAGATCATAAAGCGTCCGGCACTTTCATATCCTGCACCCTGTGCCCACTCGGTAACGGTCTCCATGAAGAAAAGCTCACAGCCGAGAAGGAAGATGCCGGTGTTCACCACCGGGCAGACAATGGCGGCGAAGATCACGGCGAACCAGGTGTTCATTCTTTCCAGCGCCTTATAGACCACACCGGCAGCGAAACCGGCAAGAGCGCCTTTCAGAAGTACCGTCACGATCGTCCCGAACGGATTCACGACGAGGAAAGGAGCTGCGTCACCGGACAGAAGCACGACGACACCGAACACGAAGCCAAGCCAGGCACCCCAGGCAGGACCGTACAGAGCGGCACCGACCACGATGGGAATCAGGACCAGGGAAATCGAAAAGGGGCCGAAGCGGATAAAACTGCCGAGAAGCTGAAGAACGATGACGATGGCCGTGAAAATGGCCACACCGGTTATCGTGCGAGTGGTGATGGTTTGTTTTTTCATGATATACCTCCTGCTGTCGCCCCGTTCGCCGGGTGCGGCGCAATGTGCATTATAGTCCGTCCCGCAGGAAAAGTAAAGAGACTGTTCAGTAGCGGAGCAGCGGTGCGGAGCCGTCGTCTTCTGTCTTGGTGATGGAGCGCACCTCGGCTTCATAGCTGTAGGACTCACTCACCTGAACAGTAAAGCGGTCGCCGACATGACGTCCGAGGATCTCCTTCCCGAAGGGAGATTCTCTGCTGATCAGACCCTTCCGCGGATCACAGCGTACGGTGGTCACCACCTGGATGGTCTGGATCTCATCATCTTCCGGGATATAGATCTCCACCAGATCAAACAGACCTACCTCATCTTCTACAGAGCGATCCTCGATGATCCGCGCTGTCCTGATCATGTTTTCCAGATAGCGTATCCGGCTTCGGTTCTGGTTCTGAGCCTGTTTAGCGGCTTTGTACTCGAAATTCTCACTCAAATCACCGAAAGCACGGGTACGCTTGACCTCTTCGATCAGGGAGGGCATCAGATCCCGGGTGCGGTAATCGAGTTCTTCCTGCATTTTCCGGATATCGTTTTTCGTAAGTTCGTCGTGCATACGCGGTCCTTTCCCTCCCGCCTTCATAATGGGTGTGGAGCGGTCGGCGGGCGGGCGTTCCCGCCGCTGACGGAGAAGCAGTATAGCACAGGAAGGACTTTTGGTCAAAAAAAACTTGTAAAGGAAGAGGACATCCTGTATAGTAAAGACCTGCGCAGAAACATGAAGAAAGCATCTGCGGTCTGGAGAAACGGAATGGAAAAGAAACAGAAAGATGTAGTGATCTCGATCCACAGCGTCCATGGATATGACCAGAACGACATGGAGGAACTCGATTTCACGACAGATGGAGTGATGAGCCTCGAAGAGGATGGCTGCAGTCTCTCCTATATGGAGTCGGAAGTCACAGGCATGCCGGGAACACTCACGACCTTTCGGGTGAACCCCGACGGTATCGTGGTCGACCGGGAAGGATTCGTCACGTCCCGGATGCAGTTCCGGGAAGGGATGAAGGATTCCGTGATGCTGGCTACCCCTTACGGAACGGCAAGACTCGGGATCGACACGCGGAAGATCAGAAACAATCTGGACTGCCGCGGAGGAAACCTGGAGGTCGATTACGTGGTGAACATGGAACACGTGGTGGCTATGCGCAACCGTTTCATCATAGATGTAAAGGAACAGGGAGCGATCTGAACATGGCGAATATGATCCAGTTGGCGAAAGAAAACATCTGTGCCCTTCTTCAGGCGGCCTGCGCGCGGGCAGCGGAAGAAGGGCTGCTTCCGGAGAGCACGCTGCCGGACGGCACTGTGGAGATTCCCAAGGATCCTGCGAACGGAGACTATGCGGCAAATCACGCTATGACAGGAGCGCGCTCGATGCATATGGCTCCGCGGAAGATCGCGGAAGCTCTGGCTGCGAAAATCGATCTGAGCGGGTCGTATTTTTCCTCCGTGGAGATTGCCGGACCCGGATTTATCAATTTTCGTCTGGCGGACAGATGGTATGAGGAAGTCCTGAATACCGTCACGGAAGAGGGAAACGGGTACGGGCAGATCGATATCGGCCGTGGAAAGAAAGTTATGGTGGAATTCGTCTCGGCCAATCCCACCGGTCCGATGCATATGGGAAATGCGCGCGGAGGTGTTCTCGGCGATGCGCTCGCCTCGGTCCTGCAGCGCGCGGGCTACCGCGTGGAGCGGGAGTTCTACGTGAATGACGCCGGAAACCAGATCGAAAAGTTCGCCGCTTCGATCGATGCCAGATATCGTCAGAAGATCCTCGGCGAAGAGGCGGTCGCGTTCCCGGAAGACGGTTACCATGGTGATGATATTCGTGCGCTGGCGGAAGGATTCTTTGAAAAATACGGAGACACGTATCTTGAAAGGGAAGAGGCCGAACGGCATGCTGCCATGGCGGAATACGGTCTTTCGGTCAATCTGCCGCGAATGAAGGAGGATCTGGGCCGTTACGGGATCCGCTACGATACATGGTTTTATGAATCCACGCTGCATGAAAGCGGATATCTGGCCGATACGGTCAGGGAGCTGACAGCCCGGGGATATACCTACGAAAAAGACGGAGCGCTATGGCTGAAAACAGCGGAGATTCTTGCGGAGAACGCCCGGAAAGCGGGAAAGAAAGAAGAAGAGATCGCAAAGCTGGATCTTAAGGACGATGTGCTCCGGAGGGCAAACGGGTTCTATACCTACTTTGCAGCTGATATTGCCTATCATCGGAACAAGCTGGATGTCCGCGGCTTTGACAGGGCAATCAATGTCTGGGGGGCAGACCACCACGGTCATGTCGCCCGCCTCAAAGGTGCTTTGGACGCGCTTGGTCTCGACGGGGCACACAGGCTCGATATCGTTTTGATGCAGCTGGTAAAGCTGATGGAAAACGGTACGGAAGTAAGGATGTCGAAGCGGACGGGAAAAATGATCTCCCTTTCCAACCTTTTGGACGATATCCCGGTGGACGCGGCACGGTACTTCTTCAATTCCCGTCCGGAGAGTCCGGTGCTTTTTGATCTGGAGCTTGCCAAAAGAGAGGACAGCGACAACCCGGTCTATTATGTCCAGTATGCGCATGCCAGGATCTGCTCGATCCTCCGCAATCTGAAGGAGGACGGGTATTCGGTCCTGCCGGTGTCCGAAGCGGATGTTTCTCTGCTCTCCGGGACGGCGGAGCATGAACTGATCCGGAAGCTGGCACTCCTTCCGGAGACGGTCCGTCTCGCTGCAAGGGATTTGGATCCGAGCCTGATAAACAAATATGTCACGGAACTGGCCGGATGTTTCCACAGGTTTTATACAGCATGCCGCATACGCGGGGCTGAAGAGAAGCTTCTGGAAGCGCGTCTGATTCTGGCTGACTGCACACGGAGTGTGATAGCGGCGGCTCTTGGCATCATCGGGGTCAACGCACCTGTAAAAATGTGATCCTGTGAAGAATGAAAAAGATCTCCCTTGTTCGGGAGATCTTTTTTATTTCCGGTGGTAGATTCGGCGGTATTCCTCACTTTCCTCCCCGCTGTCGGTCTGAAGGATGAGCGCGGGCTCGATTTTCAGCCCGGGCTTCCCTCCCTTCCGCGCTTCGATCAGAATGAGAGAAGGCGGTTTTCCGGACCGGGAACATACCGTGCGGAGCCGCTTTGGTTCAAGAGCGTTCCGGTTCAGTGTGACAAAGATTTCGGAAAGCCGCTCGGGCTTGTGAACGAGATAAAAACTTCCGCCTGTCCGGCAGAGGGCAGAGGCGGCCAGACAGAGATCTTCGAGTGTGCAGGAGAGCTCGCTCCTCGCATCTGCGCGAATACGGTTCGGGGACACCGCACCGGTCCCGGGAGGATAATAGGGCGGGTTGGAAACGACAAAATCAAATTTTCTGCCGGGAAGAAGAGTCCGGTACTCACGAAGATCGCCGCAGAGGATCTCTGCCCGATCCGAGTATCCGTTCCGTTCCAATGCGTGTACGGCCAGTTCCGCAGCGTCCGGCAGGAGTTCGATGCCTGTCATCCGGACATGATTGCCGCGGGAAAGCAGCATCAGGAGGATAGCCCCGGAGGCGCAGCCCAGGTCGATCCCGCTGACCGCACCCCGGATACGGACGAAATCAGCCAGCAGGACCGAATCAGTACTGAGCGCTGCGTTCGGGGCCGGCGCAAAAAGCGGGCCGTCCGGCCACAGAGGAGTGAAGGGATTCATGAATGTCCTCCAGACAAAGAAGATCCCGGAAAAGGAAATAAGGGGCGATGGTCATCGCCCCTTAAACCGGATCCTGTTAATTACTGCTCAACGATCGCTTCCGCCGGGCACTGTGCCGCGCAGGCGCCGCACTGCAGACATTTGTCCTGATCGATCTCGTAGTGAAGATCGCCCATGTCGATCGCTTCTGCCGGGCACTGTGCTGCGCAGGAACCGCAGGACAGGCATTCATCGGTAATAACAAAAGCCATAACAACATCTCCTTTATGAATTAGTTTCATTGGCAGGTTCATTGTAACATATATTTCCTGAAAATCAACTGCCTGCGAAAAAAAACACGGAAGAGGAAAGCCCGCGCTATTCCCCGGTATAAATGACCGAGCAGTTGGGAAGCGTGTTGCACAGATCGATGATCTGTTCGTTTGTGAGCTGTGTGCCCACGATCCGAAGCTCTTTCAGCGTGGTCAGAGATTTCAGGGGGTTGATGGCTGTGATGGCGTTATAGGAAAGATCGAGTTTTTCGATACCGGTCAGATAGACGATCCCGTTGATATCGGTGATGGCGTTGGAGGAAAGATCCAGTTCACGGATCGCGGAGGAGTTCTCCATCCACTGAAGTACATACAGATTCGAGATGCTGTTCCCGCTGAGATTCACCTTTTCCGGATTCCGGAAGTTCTTTATCCAGGTCAGATCGGTCAGACCTTTTTCAGAAAGATCGATCTCGGTATCCGTATCATAGAAGGAATAGCCGGAGATCTCCAGCACATAGGAGAGTGAATCCCGCTCAATGCTGCAGTTCTGCAGATGCTGATTGAGGGCATCCACGGCGTTCCCGGTGAGCTGCGGATTGGAATTGAGCCGGATCAGCCGCAGACTGTAGCAGGAGTAGAGCGGATCAAGGAGTTCATTGGATGCGTTGACTCCGGAAATATCCAGGCACTCCAGATAATTCAGGTTCTCGATCCCGGCGAGGGAAATGAGCGGATTATCCGCAAGGATCAGTTCCCGAAGATCGGACAGACCGGACAGCGCGGAAATATCGTTGATCCGGTTTCCGTCCAGATAGAGGTTCCGGATGGAGGAAAGACCCATCAGAGGGTAAATGTTGCTGATCTGATTGTTTGAGAGGATCAGGGTATCCAGCGCAGGAATATCCATGAGCGGAGAAATGTCCGAGATTACATTGCTGCTCAGGTCGAGATAGGTCAGGTTTCTGCATGCCGAGATCGCGGAAATGTCAGAAAGACCCATATCCGAAAGAACGAGCTTTTCCGCGTCTGTCTGGAAAGTCGCACCTCCCAGCGTGATTTGCGGGGATGCGGAAGCCGCCTCGCTGTGGATCGCGCAGTTGGGAAGCGCCAGAGAAAGAGCGTCCCGCTGTTCTGCGGAAATGCTGATATTTTTGACGGAAAGCATAGTCAATTCCGGGAGCGACTGCAGCGGAGAAAAGTCCGTGATCGGATTTCCGTCCAGATAGAGTACGCGCAGAGCGGTGAGGTCTTTCAGTGCCGAAATATCCGAGATACGGTTGTTGCTCAGGTTCAGGGAAGTGAGCCCGCCCAGAGCGGAGAGCGGAGAAATATCCGTAAGAGCGTTGCCGGCAAGGGACAAGGCTGTGAGCGAGTAGATGCGGGCGATTTCGGGTACGTCACCGTCCGTGACGCCGATACCGTCAAGTACAAGACTGGTGGTTGAAAGGGGATAGGTTTTTCCCGCGATCACGACGGAAGCGGGAGCTTCTTTTGCCAGACGCTCGGCTTCGATGCGCTGGATCCGGCTGGAAACAGCGGCGTCACGAGTGTCCATTGAACGGAGGATTTCCAGGGCTTTGGCATAGTTCCCTTCCGCATAATAGCACTCGACCATCATGTTTTTCACTTCGTCGCAGTCATTTACACGGGCGGCTTTCCGCAGATAGGTCAGAGCAGTATCGTAATCATGATCCGTATAACAGTCTTGAGCGAGAGAATAATAATTCCGGTATTCCCGTGCGTCCGTCGAAGTACGGAGGATCACCGCGATGAGCACGATCAGAACGACCAGTGCCGCGGTTGCGGCAAGAAAAAGGGTGGATCTGCGGATCTTACGCCTGGCGGGAGCGACAGGAGCGGATTTCACGGCTGCAGTACGGACTGTCTCCGTCTTTTTTGCGATCCATTCGGCGGCTCTGCGGGAATGCTCGGCGAGGGAAGCGGATTCGCCCTTCGGATTCGGTGCTGTATGCCTTCCCGCTGAGGGGCGTTTTAAAGTGCCGGTACGTTCCTCACTGATGAGCTTTCCGGTGTCCGAAGACGCAAGAGTTTTCGCATCCTCCGCGGAAAGTACAGCAGTCTTCTCCCCGGGGGAAACCGTTTTCTCCTGTTCGTCGTTCATCTGCTCACCTCCTGTGCTTGCGGGATCGGAATCGCACCTGATATTTTAATTATTATATATGCTTTCTTACGGTTAGGCAAGAATCTGGTTCAGTCCGGACTTTCAGAGTTCAAAATCGATGGCGGCGCGGGCGGAGCTCACAGCATGGCAATGATTGCCGAAAGCTTTGTGAGCGGGGTTCTTCTTGTATTCTGCCAGCGCATCGAAATCTGCGAGATCACAAATCAGCAGGATGTCATAGTTGTCCTCCTTCTGGCCGGGACTTCCCAGTCCGCAGGTGAAGGAGAGCAGCTGCGGGATACTGTTTTTCATTTCTTCCGCAAGTTCTTTGGCCAATGCGAGATTTTCCTTCTTGGTCCTTCCCTGGGCTTCGGGAAGAAATTTATACGTGACGATATGACGAAGCATGCTGGTTTCCTCCTGTTTGGTTGATTGGGGGAAGAAGAAAAGCGGAAGCGCCGGCTTCCGCTTTTCTCTCTTCAGTGGATCACTCTTCGGGAGTGAACTCTTCCTTGCCGACTCCGCAGAGTTCGCAGGCGAAATCTTCGGGAAGATCTTCCCATTTTACGCCGGTCTCTTCCTCATCATAGACCCAGCCGCATACATTGCAGATGTATTTCATGGTGATTCATTCTCCTGTTAAATAATGTTTGGGCAGATCCTTACTTGAAATATCTCTCCAGCAGGCCTTTGAGGGCTTTGCCGTGACGGGCCTCGTCACGGGCCATCTCGTGGACGGTGTCGTGGATGGCGTCAAGATTATACTTCTTGGCAAGCTTGGCAAGATCCGTCTTGCCGGCAGTGGCGCCGTTCTCGGCATCCACGCGCATCTGCAGATTCTTCTTGGTGCTGTCGGTCACGACTTCGCCGAGGAGTTCTGCAAACTTGGCTGCATGATCAGCCTCTTCCAGAGCGGCTTTCTCCCAGTACAGGCCGATTTCGGGATAGCCTTCCCGGTGAGCTACGCGCGCCATGGCCAGATACATGCCGACTTCGCTGCACTCACCTTCAAAGTTGGCGCGCAGACCGGCTATGATCTCTTCTTTCACTTCTTCCGGCACATCTGCGCCGAACACCTTGCCGACGCCGACCACATGCTCGGCCGCCCAGGTCAGTTCCTCAGCCTGTTTTGTGAATTTCTCGCCGGGAGCTTTGCAGATGGGGCATTTTTCGGGGGGAGTGTCCCCCTCATGGACGTAACCGCATACAGGGCAAACCCATTTCATAAAGTTTTTCCTCCATATTTTCATGTTGATTTGTCAATGATTTTTTGATCTGTCTGAACAAAAATATTATATCATATGGCGCGGCTGTCGGCAATCGAATTCTTGCGGAGGGAAAAGGTCATTTCCTTTTCCGAAGAGGATGCCGCTTCCCGTCGGGAGTGAGGATCACGGTGTTCTCCAGCGTTTCGATTGTACTTTTTCGCCATTCGGCGATGTATTCCTTCCGAAGGGTATCCCGCTCCGCCAGTTCCTCTGCGGTGAGAGTACGTTCTTTCGCAAGGTGCGCCAGTTCGTTGATCCGGTCGAGTTTCTGCTGTTCCATCGTCATTCTCCGATCGTTCCGAGTTCGTCCAGGTCCAGTTCGAAAGCCGGAATGAAATGATCGAGAAAATACCGGACCTCCGGCAGAGGGCTTTCTTCCAGGATTGTTCGTGTGCTTTTCTCGGCGGAAAGAAATTCATTGTTGCCTGTCTTCCGTTCTTCGATGCACTTGATGTAGGCCGAAAGCTTGTCGGCAGCTTTTACCAGATCGTGCAGAGCGTCCGCTTCCTCGCCGATTAGCAGCGAACGGTAGGCAGGCTGCATTTCCTCGGGCAGGGTGGCGAGCAGCTTTTCACAGGCAAGCTGTTCGATCTCCTTGTATGCGCCGCGGATCTCCTGGCTGTGATACTTGATGGGAGTGGGAAGATCGCCTGTGAGGATTTCGGAACTGTCATGAAAAAGTGCGGCTGCAGCGCAGGCGTTCGGATCGCAGGAAACGCCGAATACATCCCGCCGGATAACGCCCAGGGCATGGGCGAGCACCGCCACCATGTGGCTGTGCTCCTGAATGTTTTCCGGAAGAGAATTACGCATCAGGCTCCATCGCCCGATGTAGCGCATTCTGGATATATAGGCAAAAAAATGATCGCTCATAAGGAACCTCCGTCCGGTCGGGATAGATATCTCATCTTATCATGCCGCGGCCTGCTTTTCAATATCCGCGGCAGGAAGGCAGAGAGCGCTGAAAAATCTTGCAATTTCAAGCCTTGCATGGTATTATACCTTTTCGTGTGTTAAGAATGGAAAATCAGTGCGATACGGAGAAAGAAGATATGGATAAACTGAGAAATGTCGCCATCATCGCGCATGTTGACCACGGCAAGACCACGCTTGTGGATGAGATGCTCAAGCAGTCCGGCGTTTACAGGGAAAATCAGGAGATCGTGGACCGGGTTATGGATTCCAACGATCTGGAGCGCGAGCGCGGCATCACGATCATGGCGAAGAACACAGCCGTCTGGTACGGAGATACGAAAATAAACATTGTCGACACACCGGGACACGCGGATTTCGGCGGAGAAGTGGAACGAATCCTCAAAATGGTAAACGGGGTCATCCTGCTTGTGGATGCTGCGGAAGGACCTATGCCGCAGACGCGTTTCGTCCTTTCGCGGGCACTGGAACTTGGCCACCGTGTGATTGTGGTGCTGAACAAAATCGACCGTCCGGATCAGCGCATCCACGAAGTCATCGATGAGGTCCTGGAACTGCTCATGGATTTGGATGCAACGGATGAACAGCTGGATTCGCCTATGCTCTTCTGTTCCGGCCGGTATGGGACGGCCAGCTACTCTCCGGATGTGGTCGGAACGGACCTCAAACCTCTTTTCGAGACGATCCTGGAGTATATTCCCGCTCCGGAAATGGATGAGACGAAGCCTTTCCAGATGCTGGTGAGCAGCATCGATTATAATGAATATGTAGGACGGATCGCTGTTGGCCGTATAGAACGCGGACTGATCCGGCAGAACCAGGAGATCGAGGTCTGCAACTATCACCGGCCTGATGAGGCGCCTCTGCGTGCCAAGGCGGTTTCTCTTTACCAGTTCGATGGACTCAGCCGCGTACCCGTCACCGAAGCCGGAGCCGGAAACATCATTGCCATGAGCGGGATCGGTGAGGTCACGATCGGGGATACCATCTGTGCAAAAGGTTTTGCAGAACCCATCGAGTTTGTGAAGATCGGAGCCCCCACGCTGGAGATGACCTTCTCCGTGAATGACAGTCCGTTTGCAGGGAAGGAAGGAAAGTTTGTCACCTCCCGTCAGATCCGCGACCGCCTTTTCCGCGAAACGATGAAAGATGTATCGCTCCGGGTCACCGATGTGGAGAACAGCACGGACAGCTTCAATGTGGCCGGCCGCGGAGAAATGAGCCTTTCCATCCTCATCGAGACGATGCGCCGCGAAGGATATGAATTCCAGGTCTCGCCGCCCCGCGTTCTCTACCGGGAGATAGACGGAAAGACCTGCGAGCCGGTGGAACGCGTGGTAGTGGACGTTCCTCAGGAAAACATGGGATCCGTCATGGAAAAACTGGGGGCGCGCAAGGGAGAATTCCTGCAGATGACGCCGGTGGGAAGCCGTATGAAACTGGAGTTTCTTGTCCCTTCACGAGGCCTGTTCGGCTACCGCAACGAATTCCTCACGGATACGAAGGGAGAGGGCATTCTTGCTTCTGTCTTCGAGGAGTATCAGCCCTATAAAGGAGATATCGCACGCCGCAGCACGGGATCTCTCATCGCCCATGAGACTGGAGAAGCCGTGGCCTATGGTATCTGGAACGCGCAGGAGCGCGGGGCCATGTTCATCACACCCGGTACGAAAGTCTATGCGGGAATGATCGTAGGCGTCACGCAGAAGAGCGATGATGTGACCGTGAATGTGTGCCGCACCAAGCACCTTACCAACACACGCGCATCTGGCTCGGATGAAGCTCTGCGCCTGGTTCCGCCGAAACAGCTCAGCCTGGAGCAGTGTCTGGAATTTCTTGCCGATGATGAGCTTCTGGAGGTCACGCCGAAAAACCTCCGGCTGCGCAAGAGTATCCTGGACCATTCTCTCCGCATGAAAACACTGATGAAAAACCGTTGAATCCGCTTGACATCACGCACTGCGGATGATAATATATCCAAGCACGCCCGTGATTCTCAGCTGCGGGGAAAGCCTCTGATGCGGATGCCTTTCCGCCCGCTGCCGGGGCACAGGGTCTAGAAAAACGAAGAAAGGAAAACAAAAATGATCACCAAAGAGAAAAAGACCGAAGTTATCGGCAGCAATGCCACCCACGCGAACGACACGGGATCTCCCGAAGTCCAGGTCGCTATCTGGACCGAACGTATCCGTGAACTCACCGAGCATCTCAAGCAGCATCCCAACGATGACCACAGCCGTCTCGGTATGTATCAGCTCGTCGGTAAGCGCCGCCGCATGCTCGACTATCTTGCAAAGAAAGACATTGAGCGCTATCGTGCACTCATTGCAAAGCTGGGTATCCGCAAGTAATTGCAGAGACCTTTTCTGAGGGAAATGAAGGTTTTGGGGAGAGACAACTGCATATCGTCTCTCCCTGTTTTTATTCTGTAGAACTGAGTCTGCGGGTGATCAGCATTTGAAAAAGAGCCCGGTACGGACGGGCTTTTCTTCAAGTGCTAACATACCGCAGATTCTGGAAATAAGGAGTTATTATGATCATTACACACAAGCAATTCCCCAATTACAAAAAGTATGAAATGGAATATGAGGGCAGGCCTCTTTCGATGGAAGTCGGCAAACTGGCCGAGCTCTGCAATGCAGCAGTCCTCGTGCGTTACGGTGAAACGACGGTTCTCGTTACCTGCACCGCGTCCGCCCGTCCGAAAGACGGCATCGATTACTTCCCGCTCTCGGTGGATTTTAACGAAAAACTCTATGCGGTCGGCCGCATTCCCGGAAGCTTCAACCGTCGTGAAGGCAGACCCAGCCTCAACGCGGTTCTGGCTTCCCGTCTGATCGACCGTCCCATGCGTCCGCTCTTCCCGTCGGATCTGCGGAATGATGTGGTCATCGTCTGTGAAGTCCTCTCGGTGGATCGCGACTGCTCCCCCGAAATCACGGCTATGATCGGTGCATCGGCTGCGGCTTCCATCTCGGATGTTCCTTTCAACGGACCCATCGCCGGCATTGTGCTCGGCTGGGACGGAGAAAAGTATCTCTTCAACCCGACCAAGGCGGAGCGCGAGGCGAACCGCATGACCACCACGATCGCTGCCACCCATAAGAAGATCGTCATGATTGAATCCGAAGCCGATCAGGTCCCCGATGAGGTCATGTATGAAGGTATTGTTCAGGCTCATGAGCATCTCCAGCCCGTCCTGGATCTGATCGACCGGATGGTCGAAGAGATCGGGAAGCCCAAGTTCACCTATGAGCATGCCGCATTCGATGACGAGCTCTTTGAAACTCTGGTAGCTGATGAGTTCGAAGGCATGGAATACTGCATGGACACGGACGACAAAAACGTGCGGGAAGCGCGGGTGAATGAATGGATCACCGCCATGCAGGCCAAGTATGAGGAAGCGCATCCCGACATGATGAACTACATGGATGAGATCCTCTACAAGCTGCAGAAAAAAGTCGTGAAAAAGTGGCTGCTTGCAGGAAAGCGTGTGGACGGAAGAGCGATGAACGAGATTCGTCCTCTCGGCGCGGAAGTCGGCGTGATCCCCCAGGTGCACGGCTCCGGCCTGTTCACCCGCGGCCAGACGCAGGTTCTTTCCATTGCTACGCTTGCTACCATGCGGGAAGCGCAGATGCTCGACACCATATGGGAAGAGACAGAAAAGCGCTTCATGCATCATTATAACATGCCTTCCTATTCCACCGGCGAGGCACGTGCCGCCCGCAGCACCAGTCGTCGTGAATACGGCCACGGTGCCCTCGTGGAGAAAGCGCTCGACAGTGTTATTCCTGCTGTGGAGGATTTCCCGTATTCCATCCGTGTAGTGTCGGAAGTCCTTTCCTCCAACGGTTCTACCTCGCAGGGTTCTATCTGTGGGACCACGCTGGCCCTGATGGACGCCGGCGTACCGCTCAAGGCGCCCGTTGCCGGCATCTCCTGCGGCCTGATCCAGGACGGCGATGATTTCACAACCTTCATCGACATCCAGGGCGTGGAAGATTTTCACGGCGAGATGGATTTCAAAGTGGCCGGGACCAAGCAGGGCATCACCGCTATCCAGATGGATCTCAAGAACGACGGTCTCAAGCATGAGATCGTGAAAGAAGCGTTCTGTATCACGAAGGAAGCCCGCTTCCAGATCCTGGATGAGATCATGCTCAAGGCTATCTCCGAGCCTCGTCATGAACTGGCGAAGACCGCTCCGAAGATGATCCAGATGAAGATCAACCCGGAGAAGATCCGTGAAGTCATCGGTTCGGGCGGAAAGGTCATCCAGAAGATCACAGCCGATACAGGCTGCAAGATCGATATCGACGATGATGGAAACATCTATATTGCATCGCAGGATATCGAAGCCTGCCGCGCTGCCCGCAGCATCATTGAGGACATCGTGTTCGAGCCGGAGACCGGCGCGATCTACAAGGGCAAGGTCGTCCGGATCATCTCCAATCTCGGCGCGTTCATCGAGCTCAAGCCGGGCAAGGATGCCATGTGCCACATTAAGGATCTGGAGTTCAAGCGCACCGAGAAGGTCGAAGACGTACTGAATATCGGTGATGAGACCTACATCAAATTCCTGGGTGTGGATGAAAAGGGACGCTGGAACGTCTCCCGCAAGGAAGCACTCAAGGAACTCGGACAGGCCCGCTGAGCCGGACCGGCCGTATTACAGCTACAGAAAAAAGGACCGCTCTGCAATGCAGTGCGGTCCTTTCAAACAGACGGTGATCCCCGGAAAACCTGGAACGGAAAGGGAGAACGGATTGATGAAAAAAGCGGATATCGGACTGATCGGACTGGCTGTGATGGGCGAAAACCTGGCACGGAATCTGGAGTCCCGCGGCTATTCCGTGGCGGTCTACAACCGGAGTCCGGAAAGAACAGAACGGTTCCTGAACGGGCACGGAGCGGGGAAAAACATCATCGGCTGCTGCAGCCTGGAGGAACTGACCCTGACGCTGGAGCGTCCGCGCAAAGTGCTGATGATGGTGAAGGCAGGTCGGCCGGTGGATGAGCTCATTGAGCAGCTTGTCCCTTTACTGGAACCGAATGATATCCTCATCGACGGAGGAAACAGTTTCTATACCGACACGCAGCGGCGGGCCGCGGAAATGGAGCACAGAGGTCTTCTCTATGTAGGACTGGGAGTTTCCGGCGGCGAGGAAGGGGCTCTGAAAGGCCCCTCTCTGATGCCTGGCGGTTCTCCGGAGGCATGGGAACTTCTCCGTCCCGTATTCCAGAGGATCTGCGCCAGAACGGAGGATGGTTTCCCCTGCTGTGCCTGGATGGGAACAGACGGTGCCGGGCATTTCGTGAAGATGGTGCATAACGGGATCGAGTACGGAGATATGCAGCTGATAGGCGAGGCATATCAGCTTCTGCGCGATGGACTCGGAATGAGCAGCGGGGAGATGGCGGAGGTCTTTTCCTCCTGGAACGAGAGCGGACTGGAAAGCTACCTTATCGGGATCACGGCAGACATCCTGAAGCATCAGGAGAATGGAGAAATCACCGTGGAACATATTCTGGACGCAGCCGGCCAGAAAGGGACCGGGAAGTGGACCGGGGTTACCGCTCTGAATATGGGAGTCCCCCTCACACTCATCAGCGAGGCGGTCTTTTCCCGCTTTCTCTCGGAACAGAAGGACAGGCGTATGCTTGCATCTTCGCTTTACCGCAGGAGGATCGTGCCGATCGAAGGAAACAGGGAAGCATGCATCGAAGGTATCCGGCATGCGCTCTCTGCCTCCAGGCTTGTCTCGTATGCACAGGGCTTTTCCCTTCTGCGCACAGCGGCAGCGTCAAACGGCTGGAAGATGGATTATGCCTCCGTAGCCGGAATCTGGCGGGGCGGCTGCATTATCCGCAGCGCGCTGCTCGACAGGATCCGGAGCGCGTTCAAAAGAGATCCGGATCTCCTGGATCTGCTGATGGATGAGGATCTCAGCCGGACGATAATGGAGGATCTTCCCTTTTGGAGAGACACGGTCATCCGTGCTGTACAGGCAGGGATTCCTCTTCCGGGGATCTCCTCGGCGCTCAGCTGGTTCGACGGATTCACCTGTGCGGATCTGCCGGCAAATCTCCTGCAGGCGCAGCGGGACTATTTCGGCGCCCACACCTATGAACGGAAGGATGCTCCGCGCGGAGAGTTTTTTCACACGCAATGGAGCAGACAGGACCGGACCGGAAAAGAGAAATAGTAAAAGGACCGCATCTTGATTGTAAGATGCGGTCCTTTTTTCTCTTATTGCGTCGTGATTATTCAAACTGTGCCGAATAGAGTTCGTGATAAAACCCTTTCTGCGCCATCAGACTGGTGTGATTGCCCTGCTCGATCACATCACCGTTTTTCACCACCAGGATCCGGTCTGCGTTCCGAATGGTGGAAAGACGGTGTGCTATGACGAAACAGGTCTTCCCTTTCATCAGCTGCAGCATGGCTGCCTGGATCTGCCGTTCAGTGCCGGTGTCCACGTTGGAGGTGGCTTCATCGAGGATCAGCATCTTCGAGTCATAGAGCATGGCACGGGCGATGGTGAGCATCTGTTTCTGTCCCTTGGAGATATTTCCGCCGTCTTCACTGATTACGGTCTGGTATCCTTCGGGCAGCTGCATGATGAAGGAGTGGATTCGGGCTGCTTTTGCAGCGGCGATCACTTCGTCCATCGTGGCATTCTCTTTTCCGTAGGCAATGTTCTCAAAGATGGTCCCGTTGAAGACCCAGGTGTCCTGCAGAACCATCGCGTATGCGTTTCGAAGACTGGAGCGTGTATAGCTGCGGATATCTCCGCCGTCCACCAGGATGGCTCCGGAATCGATGTCGTAAAAACGCATGAGCAGATTGATAATTGTGGTCTTTCCGCCGCCGGTCGGACCTACGATGGCGATGGTCTTGCCCGCATCCGCGCGGAGACTCAGATTGTGGAGAATCGTTTTGCCGGGTTCATAACCGAAGGAAACATTCTGCAGTTCCACATTTCCCTTGACATTGGAGAGAACAACGGCATTATCATCATCCTCAGGCTCTTCCGCGGCGTCCAGCATCCCGAAAACGCGCTCTGCGGCGGAAAGGGCGGAGAAGATTTCATTGATGATGTTGGCGATCTCGTTGATCGGGCCGGTAAATCTGCGGGAGTACAGAACAAAGGAGGAAATCTGCCCGAGGGATGCGATGCCGGACATGTAGAAGATCGAGCCGAAGCAGGCGATCAGACTGAGAGACAGGTTGTTGATCATCGTCATAGTCGGGCCGATCGTGCTGCCGAGAGAGTCAGCCGCATAATAGGCTTCGGCAGCTTCGGTATTGACCTTGTCAAAGTCCTCGCAGACCTTGTTGCCGTAGGCATAGGCCTGAATGGTTTTCTGGCCGGAAAGCATCTCCTCCACAAAGCCGTTCAGAGCACCGTAGCTTGCGCTTCTCCGCCTGTATCGCGGCTGAGTGCGTTTGCGCATTTTTACGGTGAACCGGATGCAGAAAGGAAGGGTGAGGACAACGATCAGCGCCAGCGGAGGAGAAATGGTCAGCATCATCACAAAGGACCCGATCACGGTGACGGTGCTGGTCATAATATGAACGACGTCGGTGGAAAGGGAGGTGCAGACCACATCGATGTCATAAGAGACACGGCTGATGATGTCGCCGGCAGCATTGGTGTCGAAATAGGAAACTGGCAGGCGCATCATTTTGTCAAAGACATCGTGCCGCATTTTCCGGGCGATGTTCTTGCTGGTGATAGTCATCAGGATGCTGATGAAAATCGTCGTGAAGGAAGAGATCAGGTAAAAGATCAGCATCCGGAATGCGTAGTATTTCACCTGGTCCATATTGACTTTTCCAACGCCGGCCGCGGCCTCGTTGATTGCTTTGCCGGCAAGGCTCGGACTGATCAGTCCGCAGACGTTTCCGATGAAACTCAGAACGATCGCGATCAGAAGGATCTGTTTATAGTCGGCGATATAGGAGAGCAGACGCCGGAAGGTCCCGCGGGCGTCCTTGGGCTTTTTCATTTCTGTCATGCCTCTGCGCGCCATGTTCAGTCCTCCTCTCCCATTTGTGTGTTGTAAATATCCCGGTACGGCGGGCAGCTCTGCAGGAGTTCCTCATGGGTCCCGTATCCGAGCACTTTTCCTTCATCCATCATGAGGATATGATCCAGATACATGATGGAGCTGACACGCTGTGCAATCACGATTGATGTGGATGTGGAATGGTGTTCCCGGATGGAGCGGCGGAGATCGGCATCGGTCTTGTAGTCGAGGGCGCTTGAGGCGTCATCCAGGATCAGAACATCCGGATTGCCTGCCAGAGCCCGGCTGAGAAGGATGCGCTGCTTCTGCCCGCCGGAGAAGTTGGCTCCGCGGATATCGGACATGTGCTGGTAGCCGTCTTCATATTCCTCAATAAAACCGGCTGCTCTTGCATCTTCTGCGGCAGCCCGCATCGCTTCTGCACTGACATCGCGCCCGAAAACGATGTTGTCTTCCAGGGGCGTGGCAAATACCACATCATTTTGGAACACCACACCGAATTTGGAGCGGAGCTCATCTTTTTCATAGGTCCGGATGTCTCTTCCGTCAATGAAAACATGGCCTTCCGTCGGATCGTAAAAACGCATGAGCAGGTTGATGATGGTGGTTTTTCCGCTGCCCGTGGCCCCTATGATGCCGAGAGAACCGCCCCGCTTGATCTCAAAGCTGATATGATCCAGACTGAGCTGACGTTCCTCTCCGGCAAAAGCGGAACTGTCATTCGAGAGGGTTTCCCCGTATCCGAAGGAAATATCATCAAAAATGATGAAGGCGTCGCTTTCAGGCGCGGGTGCTTCCGCCTCGGGAAGGACCGGCAGATCATCCGGCTGAATGATCACTTCTTCAATACGACCGGCAGAGGCGCTGGCACGGGAAGCCATCATGAACAGACGGTTGATGCCCATAACACCGAACATGATCATATTGAAATAGGTGAGAAAGGCCAGAATCACACCGGGCTTGGTTACGCCTGCGTTTACACGAGTGGCGCCGATGATGACCACGAGAGTGAGACCGATGTTGAGGGCCAGTGTCATGACCGGACCGGGGAGCGACATGATGATGTTCGCCCGCTTGTCGTTTGCGGTCATCTCCTCATTGGAATCGGCGTATCGTCTGCGCTCAAAATCCTCTTTGGAAAGGCTTTTGACCACGCGGATGCCGGTGATGTTTTCACGCATGACACGCACGACTTTGTCCAGGCTGGTCTGTACTCGTTTATACAGAGGGATACCCATGCGGGAAATGGTTACAATGATCACGATCATAATGGGGGCCAGGATGCACAGGATCATTGAAAGGCCGACATCCATGGTCAGCGTGATGGCGATTCCTCCGATAAGCATAATCGGGGCACGGATTCCCATCATCTGGACGGCGCGGATGAAATTCTGGATGTTATAGGAGTCGGCCGTCATGCGTGAGGTGAGAGAAGGCAGACCGAACTGGTCGACCTGGTTTCCGGACAGACGGATGGAACTGGCAAAAAGATCGCGCCGGATATCAAACGTGGCAAGGCGGGAAACGCGCACGCCGGTTTTGTTCGCTATCACATTCACCACACGGGTGGCGACAGAGACCGCGACCATGATGATGCCCCAGATGATGATGCGGGTAAGATTTCTTGTAGGGGCTACAGTGTCGATCATGTGCTCAAGAATATACGGGATCATCAGTTCCATCAAAGTTCCGAGCAGTTTTACAGAAATACCGGTAATGAAAAGACCGATATACTTTTTGACGTAGGTCCAAATCAGTTTCATAAATGATCGGAAGTTCCGCTGCCCTCCTTTCTGTTTAGAAGATCATGAATATTCATGCCGGGAGCCCAGCCATCGAGGGGAAGGCGCTGCATCGCGCCGAAAATTTTGGATTTCATGTCCGGATAAGCGCCGGCCATACCGCTCAGAAGCTGCTTGATCTCATGGCGCTTGCTGGCTTTGTCCTGGGGACAGGGGTTCTCTACCACGGGAAGCTGCAGAGCCCCGGCGACCGAAGCGATTTTCTGCTCACCGGCATAGACCAGCGGCCGGATCTGGGTCACTCCGCTGCGGTCCAGAAAAGTCACCGGACGGAAACAGCTCAGTCTTCCTTCAAAAAGAAGCGACATCATGAAGGTTTCCACCGCGTCATCGAAGTGATGACCAAGGGCGAGCTTGGTGATGCCGCGCTCGGTGATTGCTCCGTTGATTGCACCGCGGCGCATTTTGGCACAGAGGGAACAGGGATTGGTCTCTTTCCGCACGTCGAATACTACTTCCTTGATGTCGGTCTTCAGAAGCGTATAGTGGATGTCGAGAGAACGGCAAAGCTCAGCGATGGGTGAAAAGTCCATCCCTTCGAATCCAAGTTCGATCGTGATCCCTTCCAGTTCAAATTGCTTCGGATAAAAACTCTGAAGATGCTTCAGCGCGACCAGCAGAAGAAGACTGTCTTTTCCGCCTGAGACACCTACAGCGATCCGGTCGCCGTCATTGATCATCTGATAATCGTCTACAGCACGGCGGACCGTTCCGGTGAATTCATTGAGGATCTTTTCCATAAGAGCTCCGAAAAATAAAAATGAAAACGAGGAATAAGGAGAAATTGAGAGGAATAAGGAGGATTTAAAAGAAAAATATTCTAAAAAATAATTTGCGGTTGACAGGATAAAAACGCTGTGGTATAAAGAGTGAGCGCGTTTGAAACAGAGAGTGATTTCAGCGATCAACTCTTTTTTTAAATATTAAATTAATTGTATGCTCAAACGCAACGAATGTCAAATCATTTATTTCATATTATTGGAGGACAAGAAATGTCTACGACTCTGCTTACCAAGGAAGCCGTTGTTCGCAAATGGTATATCCTTGACGCGGCGGGAAAGCCCATGGGCGAGACCGCTGTGAAAGCTGCCGATATTCTTCGCGGCAAACTCAAGACCGACTACACCCCCAACGTTGATTGCGGCGATTATGTCATCATCATCAACGCGAAAGACGCGGTCCTTACCGGCAAGAAGCTCGAGCAGAAATACTACCGCACCCATTCCGGTTACCCCGGCGGTCTGAAAGAGACCCAGTACAAAACACTCATGGCTAAAAAGCCCGAGCTTGCCATGCGTCTCGCTGTCCGCGGAATGCTCCAGAAGAACACCATCGCCCAGTGGCAGCTCAAGCGTCTCCGGATCTTTGCCGGCGCCGAGCACACCCATGCAGCCCAGAAACCCGAAGTTTGGGATCGCTGAGAAGGAGGAATTGAAGAATGGCAACTTATAAGTCCAAACGCCCCTATATGTACGGAACCGGACGCAGAAAGTCCTCCATCGCCCGCGTGCACCTTATCCCGAACGGGACCGGTGCCGTCACGATCAACGGACGTGACATCGATGATTACTTTGGCCTTGATACGCTGAAGCTGATCGTTCGTCAGCCTCTGGTGGCCACGAACACCCTCGGCAAAGTGGACATCGAAGCCACGGTCTCCGGCGGCGGTGTTTCCGGTCAGGCCGGCGCGGTTCGCCACGGCATTGCCCGTGCGCTCCTGCTCGTGGATGAAAGTTTCCGTCCCATCCTTAAGGAAGCGGGCCTGCTGACCCGTGATCCGAGGATGAAGGAACGCAAAAAGTACGGCCTCAAAGCCGCCCGTCGCGCTCCGCAGTTCAGCAAGCGCTGATTGAAGCTTCGAACAGACAAAAACCCCGGAACCATCGGTTTCCGGGGTTTTTTCATAACTGAATTTTTTAGTAGACTGAAAATATCAGCCCAAAAAGAAAAATCCCCCTGCGTAAGGTATTGCTTGTTACGCAGCGTCATGTTGTAGGATACATGACGAAAGGAGGCGAAATGCTATGTCAAAATACACGACGGGAGAGATTGCCAGGCTCAGCGGCGTTACGGTCCGGACAGTCCAGTATTATGATACCCGCGGCATCCTGATCCCCAGCGAGCTTTCCGAAGGCGGGCGACGGCTCTATTCCGAAGACGATCTGAAGCGCATGAAGATCATCTGCTTTTTGCGCGAATTGGATCTTCCGATTGACGCGATCTCCCAGATCCTGGAGGAAGAGCATCCCGAGAACGTGATCTCACTGCTGATCGAGCAGCAGGAGCAAGCCCTTTCAGATGACATTTCCAGAAAACAGGAAAAGCTGGAAAAGCTGCGTGAACTGAAAAACGGACTAAAAAGCAAAACGGCGTTCTCTCTCGAAACCATCGGTGACATAGCTGTCATAATGGAAGGAAAGAAAAAACTGAAAAAGATGCGCTGGATGATGATTCTGACCGGGCTCCCGGTCACGGCGCTCCAATGGTTTTCCATCATTTTCTGGATCATCAGTGGCATCTGGTGGCCGTTCGTTGTCTGGGTACTGGCAGCTGCTGTTTGGGGTACATTGGTGAGCCGGTATTACTTCGGTCATGTGAAATATATCTGTCCGGAATGCCACGAGGTATTCAAACCCACGCTGAAGGAAGCCTTCTTTGCGAATCATACGCCCACAGCCCGTAAGCTGACCTGCACGTCCTGCGGCCACACTGGCTTCTGTGTAGAGGTCTGGGGAGGCGACGACAAATGAGCGCATTTGAGAATATCGTCATCGGTAAAAGCAGCATTCCGTCGCTGATAATAACCGTCATTCTGATGATCGCAATTCCCGTCTGCTTCTTCATCGGCTGGCGCAGGAAGCATAAAGAACAGACGAAGATCAGCTGGCTCATTGCAGGTGCTGTTGGATTTCTTGTCTCTTCTCGGGTGCTGGAGCTCGGTGTGCATTACTTCTGTATTCTCGCGGATAATCCCGTTTCCAGGGTCATTAACGAAAACACGGCGGCGTTTGTCCTTTACGGGATCACCATGGCCGGCGTTTTTGAAGAGTGCGGACGGCATATCGTCCTGAAGTTTTTTCTGAAGAAAAACCGCACCCGGGAAAACGCGGTCCTGTACGGGATCGGCCACGGCGGGATCGAGATCCTGGCGGTCATTCTGCCCGCAATTATTACATATTTGGCGGTCGCCGTGCTGTTCTCTTCGGGAGATAAGGAAAACGCGCTCAGGACGCTGAACATTACGGAAGAGACCGCAGCCGCAGCGCTTCCGTCCGTTCAGGCTGCGGCGTCGTTTGACTATGCGCTGATGGCCATGAACGTCATAGAGCGTCTGTTTGCGATTCTGCTTCACATCGGACTGACCGTCATCGTCTATTATGGCGTCCTGAACGCAAGGAAGATCTGTCTTCCGGCGGCCATCCTGCTGCACATGCTGATGGACACGTTCCCGGCGATGTACCAGAGAGCTCTGGTGCCGCTGTGGGCAGTCGAGGTATGGGCGGCTGTATGGACTGTC
Organism: Oscillospiraceae bacterium; assembly: GCA_017632775.1. Lineage (GTDB taxonomy): Bacteria > Bacillota > Clostridia > Oscillospirales > Oscillospiraceae > Limivicinus. The sequence goes on from JAGBQR010000023.1 coordinate 30,376, forward strand.
ATAGTCGTGTTCACTGCCTTGAAGCTTTACGGGAAAATGAAATTGTCATCTCACCAGATCGAGAACATTTTATAAGGTCCATTCCCGTTTGTCGGAGCAAATAACGGAATGCTGACAATTCCTTGGTTCGAGAAACAGCAGGTAACTGATAGGGCACCAAATCTGAAAGCCTCAAAAATCCGGTTAAATCAAGGCATTTGGAATTTGATATTGCGGCAGTACGACTTAAAAGCCGCGTGTCGTGCGCCTCAGTTCAGCAAGCTGATTGAAGCTTCGAACAGGAAAAAGCCCCGGAAACCGATAGTTCCGGGGCTTTTTCCTGACCCGATCTTTGGCTGGCCCGGATAGCTTCACAAAGTTCATATATGAGAAGCCGGAAAAACTCAGTCCGGGATCTGCAGCGCGTCGTAGCCGGATTCGCCGGTACGGATACGGACCACGTCTTCTACATCATAGACAAAGATCTTGCCGTCGCCGATCTCGCCGGTATGCAGCGCTGCGTTGGCCGCCGCCACTACAAGCTCCGGATCAACCTTGGACACCACAATATCGACCTGCAGCTTCGGCGTCAGATGCATACTCATCTCAATGCCGCGGTACTGGCCGGTTTTGCCCTTCTGTGTGCCGCAGCCCATCACATTGGTGACGGTCATGCCCGTGACGCCGATGCTGGCCATCGTATCCCGAAGGGTGCCGAATCTCGCCTCATCACAGAGAATACGCACAAGCGTATAGCGTTTTTGACCGACCGGTGTCTCACGCAGGCCGGAGGAGAGCGTCAGCGGGAAAGGCCGCAAGCCGGCGGTGTCGACCGGGCCGTCGGAATGCACGCCCAAAGTGGATTCGATGGGGATGAAGTCCGCATAGGCATTGGCGAGACCGTGCTCCGTCACATCCAGGCCGTCGATTTCCTCTTCCGCTCCGGCGCGAAGACCGATCGTTCCCTTGATGAGTTTAAAGACAAGGATCATGCACAGGATCGTATAGGTGCCGATGGCGAGGACGCCAAGGCACTGTACACTCAACTGCCGCAGTCCGCCGCCATAGAAGAGACCCTTGCTTCCATAGTTTGCGTTACAGGCAAAGAGACCTACGGCAATTGTCCCCCAGATTCCGTTGACGCAGTGGACTGCCACTGCGCCGACAGGGTCATCCACATGGAAACGCACATCCAGGATCTCCACAGCCAGCACCACAATAATTCCGGAGACAATGCCGATAATCGCAGCGCCGACTGCATCCACGCTGGCGCAGCCCGCAGTGATGGCGACCAGACCGGCCAGCGAGGCGTTGAGGCACATGGAGACGTCCGGCTTTCCGTTCTTCCCCCAGGTAAAGAGCATGCAGGTGACCGTTGCCACCGCAGGAGCGATGGTCGTCGTCCCGAAGATGCGCGCCATCTCCTCTATGTCGGCCGCCGCCGCACCGTTGAAGCCGTACCAGGCAAACCACAAAATGAAAACACCCAATGCTCCTAAAGTCACCGAATGCCCCGGAATAGCGTTGGAGGTAATACTTCCATCCGCATTTTTGGTGTATTTACCGATACGGGGACCAAGGATCACTGCGCCGACCAGTGCGGACAGCCCACCCACCATGTGGATAACACAGGATC
>JAGBQR010000024.1 GCA_017632775.1 Oscillospiraceae bacterium
GCATGGAATGAATGGGCTGAGAGTGCTTATCTAGAACCAGATGTTTACCATGGCTATGCCTATCTACAGATGACACGTGAATCTTTAGAGGAAGGCTTGCAACAGTTTATAGACAACAACCAACAATACCCGAAACAGGATTAGAACTTAAGAGTAGTAATATAAGGACTGTCTGTTATGAACACCAAGAACCGCGACTATGCGCTGGATGTGCTGAAGATCATCGGGACAATCCTCATTGTGCTGCACCACTATGAGCTCTCCTTTGACCTGCATTTTGACCGGATCAATTTCGGCAACGGGAGGTTCTATTTCGGCTACGTGGTGGAGCTGTTCTTCATCATTTCCGGTTACTTCACCTTCAGCAGCATCAAAAAAATACAGGACGGGCTGAATTTTGATCGGTTTTTCTCGGCGAAGGTGCTCCGGCTGCTGCCTGTGGCAGCGATCAGCACAGCCGTTTACTCCCTGATGTATCTGATCGCAGGAAGGGGAAACAATTTCCATCTGTGGAAAGTGCTCCTTACCTGCGTAGGCATGCAGGTGGGCGGACCTTTCTATGAAATGTTCACCAATTCCCATCTATGGTATGTCAGTGTGCTGCTGATTTGCTATGCGATGTTTTTCATCGCGATCCGCCTGAGCCAGCGATTCCGGATCAACTGGCGCTACGCCTGCTTTTTCATGATCGTTCTCGGAGCCTGTGCCTGCGCACGGGCTTATGATCTGCCGTTTATCAATTCGAATGCCGGGCGCGGCTATATGGCTTTCTTCACTGGAATCTTCCTCGCCTGTGCGTTGCGTGAGCATGAGCTGAAGCGCTGGGTCGTGATCGGATGCCTGGCGGTGGCCCTGCTCTTTTCCGCAGTCCTGATCTTCTTTTATGACTGGGCGGACTACGGACTGAACTACCTGCTCACGTTCATGTACTACCCGGCTATTATCGTGGTGGCTGAATCGAAGTTCGTGCAGAAAATCCTGCGCTGGCCGTTTATCGGAACGATGGGAGCTATCTCCTTCAATGTCTATGTATGGCATTTTGAGATCAACGCCTTCAGTTACGGTCTCGACAAAAAGCTGGAACTGGGGATCGATTTCTCCTCCCGCTGGACGGAACTCGTATTCGTACTGGTCACCATCGCGATCGGGACAGCCTCCTATTATCTTCTGGAGCGGCCGATCAGCAGATGGATCAGGAAAAAACAGGCTGAGAGGGCTGCGACGTGATCACTGCATCTGTCGTCCTATACAACACTCCGGCTAAGGATGTGGAAACAATCCTGAAAAGTTTCGCGCCAGATCCGGAGAGAAAGCTGTACTTCATCGATAACTCCCCGGTTCCCTCCGAGGAACTGACATTTCTGAAAATGCTCGATCACGTGGAATACATCTTCACCGGCGCGAACCTCGGCTACGGGAGGGCAAACAACATCGCGATCGAAAAGGCGGTCCGGGTCGGAGCGGAATATCATGTGGTCCTCAATCCGGATCTGTGGTTCGAGCCGGGTATCGTCGACGAACTGGCTGCCTATGCCGGGGAACACCCGGATGTGGTGTACATGCTGCCAGAGGTCGTGGACAGGGATGGGGAAGTGCAGAGACTGTGCAAGCTTCTGCCCGCACCGGCGGACCTGATTTTCCGGCGTTTTTTCCCGCAGAAGGGAATCTTCCGCAGAAACAACGAACGATATACGCTTGCCGGCTTTGGCTATGACCGGATTATCGATCCGCCCTGCCTTTCCGGATGTTTTATGTTCATGCGCGTGAGCGCCTTGAAAGAGAACGATCTGCGCTTCGATGAGCGGTTTTTCATGTACTGTGAGGATTTCGACCTGATCCGCCGTCTGCACCGGATCGGAAAGACGGTGTATTATCCGGCGGTTCGCATCGTTCACGCGAATTCGAAGGCTTCGTACAGGAACAGAAGAATGCTTGCGGCGCATATCGTTTCAGCCTGCAGATACTTCAACAAATACGGATGGTTCCGGGACACGGAGCGTGACCGGATGAACCGGAGGATCCTTGAAGAACTTGGAGCGGAGGAAAAAGCATGATCTCTGTCGCCATGGCGGCGTTCAACGGCGAAAAGTATATTGCGCAGCAGATCGATTCCATCCTGCCGCAGCTGAGTGAAGGAGACGAACTGATCATCTCCTGCGACTGTTCCGCGGACCGGACAGTGGAGATCGCGCGCTCTTACGCGGAGAGAGATGGACGGATCCGGGTGCTGATGGACCCGGGTTCCGGCGTCACGGACAACTTCAATAATGCCATCTCCGCCTGCAGAGGAGACTACATCTTCATCTCCGATCAGGACGATGTCTGGGTGGAAGGAAAAGTGGAGCGGGTCCTGCGCTGTTTCAAAGAGGAAAATGCGGATCTTGTCATCCACAATGGGGTCCACACCGATGAAAACCTCAGACCGATCCAGGCGCCCTTCTTTGAAGTCTACCGGATCGGGGACGGGAAGCTGAAAAACATCCTGAAACCGCGCTACAGCGGCTGCTGTATGGCTTTTACGAAACGGATGAAAGATATCATCCTGCCCATGCCGGAGATCCACGGGTATGACCAGTGGATTGCCACGGTGTGTGAGTTCTGGGGGCATATCGCCTATCCGGAGGAAGTGCTCCTTCTGCACAGGCTCCACGAGGATAATGTAACGCCTGCATCTTCACGGCCGCTGCCGGTGATCCTGAGGCTGCGGCTCTGTCTTGTGTGGAATCTGCTGAAACGCGCCCTGCGCGAAAGAAGAAAAAAGGAAACATGACATGCTGAATGTTCTGGTGGTGATCCATAACCGGACCGC
>JAGBQR010000025.1 GCA_017632775.1 Oscillospiraceae bacterium
CAGCAGCATGAAAAACAGTGCGGTGTTTATCAACTGCGGCCGCGGGAATGCCGTGGATAGCGGTGTTTTGCTGGAAGCCCTGCGGAAGGGGAAGATTGCGGCAGCGGCCATTGATGTTGCAGAGACGGAACCTCTGCCTGCAGAACATCCGTTATGGAAGCAGGAGAATCTTGTCCTTACGCCGCACGTTGCGGGAGGGTATCATATCCCCTACACACTGGAGCGAATCGTGGATATCGCCTGTGAGAATCTGGAACACTGGAAGAAGGGTGAAACGTTCCGCAACGTGGTCGACATGGAAACAGGATACCGCAGATAAGTCATGCATAAACGAAAACAGGGCATCGGAACAATCCGATGCCCTGTTTCTTTAGTGGCGTTTTCTCTTACTTGATGAGGTAGGCGTTCACGATGTCCTGAACGAGAGCGGCATCATAACCGGCTGCTTTCAGAGCAGTGACGCGGGCGGCACCGTTGCCGTACTTTCCGTTGATGACATCCTGGGCAACCTTGTCATAACCGCCGACCAGACCGTTGACGAGACGCTGGATTTTGTTATAGTCATATCCAGCCTTCGTAAGGGCATTGATCCTGGCCTGACCGTTGCCATAGTCTCCGCGGACCACTGCATATGCGACCTGCAGATCCTTGGACATTCCGCCGCTTACCTGATCGAGGACATTTTCATTGAGTTTTTCGATAGCCATTTTCTTTTTCTCCTTTTTTTGTTTTCAAAATATATTATAGGGAATCTAGGGGTCTCTCTTGTTTCCGTGCACAGCATAGCAGATGATCTGTCACAGTACTGTCACACGAAACGGCTTTTTCAGAAAAGAGGAAAACGCTTGCTGTGTTAGTTGGCAGGAGGGGCAGGAAGAAGATCGCTCAGACGCTTTCCGTAAAAGAAATCTCGTGTCATACGGTCATACTCGGCCCAGAGGGGAAGCGTTTCGCATTCGGAAAAACGCGGACAGGGAGCGGCGCCTTCCTCCAGACATGAGACGGTGCTGATCGGCCCGTCCATCAGTTCAAGGATCTCACCGATGGTATAATCCTCCGGAGAACGGCAGAGCCGGTATCCGCCGCCTTTCCCGCTTGTACCGATAAGAAGTCCTCCGGCAACCATATCCTTCACGATGATTTCCAGATACTTTTTTGAAATGTCCTGCCGCGTAGCGATATCTTTCAGCGGAACGCATGCGCCGGGACCGTTCTCAGCCAGATCGATCATGACACGGATCGCATAGCGGCTGCGTGTGGTGAACATGGCAGACCTCCTCTCGCTTCTTCTATTGGCCCATTATACAGTAGGCAGATAGGTAAATCAAGAATTTTCTGTAAAGATTGGGTTTTATTTACCTATTGACATAGTAGGCGATACGGTTTATAATCTTTCCGTAATCATCCGAAGGGAGAGAATTGCAATGATTTATGCAGATAATGCCGCCACGACAAAAATGAGTCAGACGGCAATCGATACGATGGTTTCTGTAATGCAGGAGGATTGGGGAAACCCTTCCAGTCTCTATACAAGGGGACAGAGCGCAAAAGAGGTGCTGGAAGATGCCCGCGCGAAAGTAGCCGGTGTCATCGGCGCTGAGCCGCGAGAGATCCTTTTCACCTCGGGCGGAAGCGAAGCAGACAATCAGGCGATCCTTTCCGCTGCGGCCCTTGGCAGAAAAGCCGGGAAGATGCATATTATTTCCTCTGCGTTCGAGCACCATGCCGTGCTGCATACGCTGGAGAAACTGCGTAAAGAAGGCTTTGACATTACACTGATGGATGTACATGAAAACGGACTGGTAGTTCCGTCCGAAGTGGAAGCTGCTATTCGGGATGATACCTGCCTGGTTACCATCATGTATGCCAACAACGAAATCGGGACGATTCAGCCCATCCGTGAGATCGGCGCTATCTGCCGCAGAAAGAATGTGCTGTTCCACACCGATGCGGTGCAGGCCATCACCCATGTTCCGGTGAACGTGGTGGATGATAATATTGACATGCTGTCCTCCTCGGCGCATAAATTCCATGGACCGAAGGGCGTTGGCTTCCTGTATGCCCGGAAGGGGATCCGGCTCTCAAATTTGATTGAGGGAGGCGCTCAGGAGAGCGGAAAACGCGCCGGGACCGAGAATGTACCCGGGATTGCCGCAATGGCGGCTGCACTGGTGGAGGCATATGCTGCCATGCCGGCCAATGCGGCACATTTGACAAAGATGCGCGACCGTCTGATCGAAGGCTTGGCGCAGATCCCGCACTCAGCGCTCAACGGGGATGCGGTACAACGTTTGCCGGGAAACGTGAACTTCTGCTTTGAGGGAATTGAAGGAGAATCGCTTCTGCTGCTTCTTGACGATAAAGGGATTCAGGCGTCATCCGGCAGCGCGTGCACCTCAGGCTCTCTGGATCCCAGCCATGTGCTGCTGGCGATCGGCCGGGTGCATGATGTGGCACACGGCTCTCTCCGTCTGAGCCTCGGCGAGGATATCACGGAGGAGCAGGTGGATGAAATGATCCGCTCCGTGAAAGAAGTTGTAGAGTACCTGCGCGGATTCTCTCCGATTTGGAGAGACCTGATGAGCGGGAAGAAAGAATTCATTCTGTGAGGAGGCATACAAATGGCTTTGTACAGTGATAAAGTAATGGACCATTTCCGCAATCCCCGCAATGTCGGCGTGATCGAAGATGCGAACGGCATCGGAGAAGTCGGCAATGCCAAATGCGGTGATATCATGAAGATGTACTTGAAAATCGAGGACGATGTCGTTCAGGATGTGAAGTTTGAGACATTCGGCTGCGGCAGCGCCATCGCATCCAGCTCGATGGCAACGGAGCTGATCAAGGGAAAACCGGTGAGTGAAGTAAAGCAGCTGACCAATCAGGCAGTCGCCGAAGCGCTGGATGGGCTTCCCGCCTATAAGATGCACTGCTCTGTATTGGCGGAAGAGGCGATCCAGGCTGCGTTGGAGGATTACCAGAAGCGGACCGGTAAGACAGTCTGAAACAGAAATAAAAAGAAGGCTCTTTCCCAAAAGGGATAAAGAGCCTTCTTTTGTTTCATATGGATCAGCCGCCGGATGACGGGGAAGAGGACGAACCGGAGCCAGCCGCGCTTTCACGGTCACGGATCATATGCTGGAGCGTGATTAGGATGGCCGCCACGGCAGATTCCTGCTCGGGCCGATAGATGTCCACACAGTATTTATCATGGAGCGAGAGCATTTTCTGGCTGATCACGGCTACAATGCTGCCGTCTGAGTCATACAATTCAAAATTCAGCCCGAGGATATTGCCGCGCAGCTGCCAGCCCAGGCCTTCAATATTCGTGATGTCCCGGACCAGATGAAACAGTTCGTTGGAAAGTTCGAAATTCCGACCGTCTGCCATGGTGACAAAATGCCGCTCATGGAGAGTGAAAAATTTCCGCTCGATATGCGCTACCGGTTTTCCGGAAGCATCTGTGATGTCGGTCTTGTCATGAAGAGAGGGAAATTTGGTCTGTGCCTGATAGACAACCTGTTCCTGATCATCTGTGATACTGATACGGCGATGCAGGGTGAAAACTTTGGACGTGGTGAATAGAGAATGATGCGGGGTACCGAAGCGTTCCACGTTGTTCACATTGGGGATTTCTCCAGCCTCGCGGAAACGGTGGTGCTTGAATAAAACGCCCATGGTTGCTCGTTCCTTTTTATAAAATATGAAATATTATATCTCAGAGAATGGCGCTTTTTCAAGCACGATCCAACGCGTCTCGCCTCCGCACCGCAAAACGGATATTGGAATTATTGACAGAAAGTGTTTCCGGATCCGTTCGAAAAGAAAGATGCGGTTGATGTTCTCTTGGCTCACTTGTTGAGATATGTTAAAATATAAAGAAAAAAGAACGCGTAGAGGGCGGCATGAAGAGGAGAGACCTAATGATCTCGGTTCGTATAATGGAAGAAAGAGCACGGCAGCATCAGAGGCAGAAGGAACGGATGGCGAACGGGCGGGACATGCTTTTTCGTGAAGGACTTACGGAACTGCTCGACCAGCCCTATCTGCCGGATGGAGATCCTCGGCACAGGCTGGATCTGATCCGTCCTGAGACATCACAGGAGAAACTGCCTGTGATCATCGAGATCCATGGCGGAGGATATGTGGCCTGCGAAAAGGATATAAACCACCTGCATGCCCGCGCTTATGCACAGCTTGGGTTCGCGGTGATCAACGGGGACTATACGCTGCACCCGGAGGGGAGTTTCACGGAAGAACTTCACGAACTGGCAGCTATCGTCGACTGGGTGGATGATCATGCGGAACAGTATGGGCTGAATGCGGAGAGGATTTTTATGAGCGGCGATTCCGCAGGCGGGCATCTGGTGTTGCTGTATGCCATGCTGCAGGGTGATCCTTCCATGGCAAAGAGTCTGGGGGTTCGGCCCGGACGCAGAGAGCTCTGCGCCGTGGCAGCTACCTGCCCTCTCTTCCGGCTCACCGGAGAGAGCCCGGCTGCTTCTGCTCTGGAGATGTTCGCACAGCTGATCGGGCCCGAAGGAGAAGAAAAGGCTGATTTGGAACAGTATAACGTGTTGAATTATCTGGCCGGAAACAGATGGCCGCCGGTCATCGTCATCACCACACCGGGGGATGCTCTCCTGTATGAGGAGGACAGGGTGCTTGAAAAAGCGCTTGCTGATTCTGGAGGAGATTATGCGTTCTGCACTTATGAGAGCCGCGGGAATAAACTGGGCCATGTCTTCAATGTGCTTTTTCCGGAATATGAAGAGAGCATGGAAGCTAACCGGGACATCGCGGAATTCTTTTTCCGTCACAGCGAGAAGGCGAGAGGAGTGGCTGCAGAATGAAACAGGACCTCGAGTTGATCTGCATCGGAACGGCACTGGTCGATTCTATTATTCGGGGTTTTGATCCCGAACCCGTTTCGGCTTCAGGATATCGGGCGGAATCCGGTTCGCTCCACGTGGGCGGTGAAGCTGTAAACGAAGCAATAGCTGCAGCAAAACTGGGTATTCATACTGGAATTCTCTGCGCACTTGGAGAGGATGAGGCGGGAGACCTTATCATTGGAGCCCTGCAGCGGTCAGGGGTGGATACCGGAAGGATCCTGCGTTCCTCACAGCATGCTACTCCTGTGACGACGATGTTCGTACGGGAGGACGGCACACGGAAATCCATCACGAACGGAGCGCACAGGTATAATTTCCGGCCGGATCAGTACACGGAAATGTTCAGTGATGCGAAAGCAGTGATCCTTGGATCTCTTTTCCGTGCACCGTTCGATGACCCGCTGATCATCCGTGCGGTGCTGCAGGCAGCCAGAGAAGCGGGACTGAAGGTGTTCGCCGATACGAAACTGCCGAATTACCGTTTTCTGGATCTGAAGGATGTGGCAGATTCGCTGCCGCTCATTGACTATATTACCCCGAATGAGGACGAGGCGCGGTATTATGCAGGCGGCGAAAGACCGGAGGAAATGGCGGAAACCTTCCTTCGCTTCGGAGTGAAGAATGTGATCATCAAGCTGGGCGGCAGAGGATGTTATTTCCGGAACGAAAAGAGGGAACTGTTTCTGCCTGCCTGTGCGATCCGGGCGGTGGACGCCACCGGAGCGGGAGACAATTTTGCAGCCGGCTTCGCTTCGGAGATCCTGCGCGGGAGTCCGGATGAAGAGGCTCTTCGCTTTGCGAATGCCTGCGGGGCGATCTGCACAACGGCAATCGGTGCCGGAACGGCACTGAAAGACCGGGAACAGGTGATGCACTTTCTGCAGACCGGTAGGGTTTGAAAGACAGAATGATGATAAGCAGAAGGAGAGGACGGGACATGCCTGTATTTGAAACTCTTGTGCCCGAAAACGTGATTGAGGAAGTGAAGAACGATTTCCGCTATGCGGAGCGAGTGGAACAGTACCGGCTCGGAAAGGCTGCTGTATACATCCCTGCAGGGCTGAAATGGAATTACATCCCTCGAAGCGCGATTCGGGAGGCTTCTGCATCGCAGCGTACTGTGAGCGCGGGACATTGCGTCACGGTGCGGGTATGTACGCCAGCGCTGGAGATCAGCACGGAAGCAGGGAGCTTCTCTCTGAATCTTGAAAAACAGGCCAGTCTGGACAGATTTCTTGCCGTATTGGAGCTGGAGACATAAGAAAACCGCGTTGAAAGCAGACGCAGATCGGAAACTGCAGAAAGGAGGAGTCAGATGGAAGAGAAGTTCGATATTTATTTTCTCTCGGTCCGGAGTGATGCGGAAGAGGGACGGAAACTCGCGGAGAGCATCCGCACTTATCAACTGCCGAAAAATACGATTCTTCCAGATCCGGCACTCAGTCATACGCACATCCGGGTCGATTGCGAAAACGAGCCCTTCAGCGGCAGGATACGGGAACAGCTTCTTAACAGCCGGTATCTCGTGCTGATCTGCTCGCCTGAAACGAAAAATGATCCGGTGATTCTGGAAAAGCTGGAGGCTTTTCGTACGATGCACGGATCAGAGGAAATCGTTCTCTGCATTGCGCAGGGAGAGCCGATGGATTCCTTCCCGGAGAGTTTCATTGAAAAAAAGACGGTTCGAAAGACTCTCCCGGATCTTTCTGTAGTTGAGCGGATCGAAACGATCGAGCCGGTCGCGGCAGATCTGCGTGGAGACACAAAACAGCGCAGGCGGGAACTGCTGCGTTATGAGACTGTGCGTATAACTGCGTCGGTCCTTGGCCTCCATCCGGATGATCTGGAGCAGCGGCACCGCAGTCGCAGAAGACGTGAAATCATGATGATGCTTATCATGGCCGGGATCATCTGTTCTGCGGCAGCGGCCATTTTCCTGCGCTTGGGGTTGATTGCCCGGGAAGAGGGAAGAGTCGCGGATGAACAGACCAGACTCAGTCTGGCTATTGTACAGAGGACCATTCAGGAACTGCCGGCTTCTTTTGAGGGAGAAGAGGAGGCCCAGATATATATCGGGGAGGCAATCGATCACGCCCGTACAGCACTCAGGGATCTGGATCTTGATCATATTCTTGAGGAAACAGAGAAAGGGGGCGGAGAATGAACTTCGAATACGATGTTTTCTTCAGTTACCGCCACCGGCCGCTGGATGGTGAGATCACACAGAAGGTCTTCAATCTGATCGAAAGCTACCGGCTTCCGCACACGATTCGTGAAGAGGGGTATGCGGATATCCGTCGTGCCTTCCGCGACACAGAGGAACTGCCTGTCAGCCGGATCCTCACAGACACCATTGATAAAGCCCTGCGTTCCACGAACTGTCTGATCGTTGTCTGCTCGACTGACACGCCGAGTTCCGAGTGGATCGATCGAGAAGTTGCGGTATTCATTGATCTGGGCCGCGCAGATCATATCTATCCGCTCCTGATTTCCGGGGATCCCGGGAAGTCATTCCCGCCGTCACTGAAAACGGTTCCGGACATCATGGATCGTGTGATGGATATCCGGCTGCCGGGAAGTCCGGTAAAAAAAATGATGAGCCGTGCCGAGACAGAGATCCTGAGAGCAGTCGCGGGGATCACCGGTTGCGGCGAGGCTGAACTCATACGCGAACACATGCTGCGGAAGAATCGCCGTTTTGCGGCCAGAGCGGCAGCCGGAGCAGCTCTCTTTGTACTGATAGCAGGAATCTCTCTTGGACTGATGAAGCTTGCGCGGGACTATCGCGATACCGCTGTCCGGCAGGAAACGGCATCCATGCGTATCCTCAATGAATTGACGTACTCACTTCCGGACCATTTGACCAACATTCCGGGAGCATACAGCCGCATCGCCGGTATCCTTGAAAGCAACACGGAAGACATCAATATGATCCTGCAGCTTTCCACTGACAGAGAAAGCGCGGAATTTGAAGCCGCAGCGAACTATGAAAAACTTGCCAACGCAAGTGATGTGCTTGGTAAGTTTGACAGAGCCCTTACCGCCCAAGAGGAAGCCATCACTCGCTATCGGAAACTGCAGGCAGCAGGGGCGGAGGGCAGTACGGAAAAACTTGCGTCAGCCTTCAACAACCGCGGGAGGATCCTCAGCACAGCGGGCAGATATGAAGAGGCCGGCGATGCATTCACAGAGGCGATTGCCCTGTATGAACAGGAGGGCGGAAGGGATCTCTTTCTGGCTCAGTTATATAAAAACGCCGGTATCAATGAGGTCGACAGGGGAGACACAGAAGCGGCTTCAGAAGCATTCGAGGAGAGTCTCCGGATCCTTGACGGACTGGAGGAAGATATCAAAAATCTGGAGGAATCAAGAGAGGTCTGCAGAAACTATGGCATAATGCTCTATCGTACAGGAGATTTTCCCGGAGCAGAGGAAAAACTGCGCGCTTCCGGTGAAGCAGGGAAACGCCTGCTGGAGCAGATCGATTCCCTGCAGTATCGCTCGGATTATACAGAGATTCTGAACGCTCTGGCCACTGTTCTCACCGATGAGGGAAAGTATGATGAAGCAGACAGCTGCTACGAAGCTGCAATTAAAAATGCCGAGGAACTGGCTCAGGACGCAGAAAACACGAACGAGCAGCGAACACTGGGAAAGCTTTATAACAACCGTGCGCTGAGCCTGAATATCCGGGGAGACTATATCGGTGCGGATGAGATGTACCGGCATGCGGCGGAAGTCTATGAAGGGATAAGCGGGAAGACCGGAGCCGTACCTGATCAGATCATGACAGCGCTGACCTTTCTCAATCTCGGGGAGAACGCTTTCAAACTGCATGACTACGGGACTTCACGGGATTATTTCGAAAAAGGTCTGATGATCTGCCAGGGTGTGCTTGATGAAATGGGTGACTATGACAGGGCGCAGTATGAAGCATGGTCCTCTTATTATCTGCTGATACATCAGCGGAACTACACAGCCGCGCTGGAAGCTGCGATCAGGGGATTTGCGCTCAAGCCGGACAACGTTCTTATAAACATGAATCTGGCATATGCCTGCCTCTACTGCGGTTACTGGGAAGATGCGGACAGGATCCTGTGTGCTGTAGCTGCCCTGGGAGAGGGACAGGCGGAAACGATCCGGCGGGATCTTGCGGCGCAGGAGGAAGCGGGACTCGGTTCAGAGCATTTGCCGGAACTGCTTGCTCTGCTGGATGAAACCGGCGCAGAAGGATGAACAGGGAATAAAAGACCGGACCGTTTCTGTCAAACGGTCCGGTTGTTTTTTCTTCCTTCAAAATTGACAAAGAATCCGAATCGTAGTATGATTTGTATAACTAAACATACGAAAAGAGAAGGTCTTCAATGAAACCGAAGGGAAAATTTGCTTGGACTGTGACGATCGGCACGAAGGGACAGATCGTGATTCCAAAAGAAGCACGAGAGATGTTCGGATTCCGTCCCGGCGACACACTGCTGCTCCTTGGAGATGAGAAGCGGGGCATCGCCCTCCCGCCGAAATCGGCGTATACCACACTTTTCACACGCGTTTTTGATCAGGAGATGAAAAAGGAAGCAGAGGAGGAGTTGAAATGAAAGTACTGGAAGTACAGGGACTGCGCAAACAGTATCCTTCGTTCCTGTTGGAAGATGTGAGCTTTTCAATGGAAGCGGGACGCAACATGGGGCTGATCGGCCGCAATGGGGCAGGGAAGACGACAACGCTCAAATCCATTTTCAATCTTGTACATCCGGATGCGGGTTCGATCCGTCTTCTTGGAGCAGATATGCCGGCTGAAGAGAGAAAAATCAAACAGCGCATCGGTTTCGCAGGCGGTGCAGTCGATTATTACAAAAGGAAAAAACTCAGGGAGATAGTGGCGGTCACGAAGCGTTTTTATGAAAACTGGGATGACGAAATCTGCCGCCGTTACAGCACAGCATTTTCACTGGATGACGAAAAGACACCGCTGCAGCTCTCCGAAGGAATGCGTGTGAAATTCAGCCTGATGCTGGCTCTTTCCCATCATGCCGAACTGCTGATCCTTGATGAACCGACCAGCGGGCTGGATCCGGTGTCTCGTGCGGAACTGCTCGACACATTCCTTTTTCTGAAAGAGAAGGGCGTGAGCATCCTGTTTTCCACGCATATCACCACGGATCTTGAAAAGTGTGCCGATGACATCACATATCTGGCAAAAGGAAGACTGATTACTTCGGAGCCTCTGGCGGGCTATCTCTCCGCGAATGCGAAGAAGGGGAACGGTGCTTCTCTGGAGGAAATCATGGTTAGTGTGGAAAAGGAGTCTTTGCATGAAATACTTGCTGATTAAAGAGCTGCGGCTCGCTGCATCACCGCTGAGTTATATCTTTCTCGTCGCCTCGCTGATGACTCTGCTTCCCGGATACCCGATTCTGATGAGCGCATTTTTCATCTGCTTCGGTATTTTTCATTCATTCCAGAGTGCCCGCGAGGCGAATGACACACTCTATACGGTATTGCTTCCCGTGAAAAAAAGAGACTTTGTCCGAGCAAAGTTTATCTTTACATGCCTGATTCAGGCTGCGGGCTTTGTCCTGTGTGCTGCGCTGACAGTTCTGCGGATGACACTGCTTGCAGACGCGGGACCGTATGTCAGCAATGCGCTGATGAATGCGACGCCGTATTACCTTACGTTCGTTCTGCTTATCTTTACTGCCTTCAATGTGCTGTTCGTCGGAGGATTCTTCAAAACAGGATACAAGATCGGCATCCCC
The DNA here is from genome assembly GCA_017632775.1 of Oscillospiraceae bacterium. GTDB lineage: Bacteria > Bacillota > Clostridia > Oscillospirales > Oscillospiraceae > Limivicinus. The sequence continues at coordinate 10,652 of JAGBQR010000025.1, forward strand.
TTCCTGATATTCGGAATTGCCGCCTTCCTGCTTATCGTTCCCGCGGAGATCCTGCCGCATATTCCCGGCCTTGCTTTTCTGCATACACCGTCCGGGGAGCGACTTGGGCTGCAGCTTATTCTTCTGCTGGGCGCGGCTGTGATCTGGGGAATCAGCACGGTTCTTGCATGCCGGAAGGCAGAAGAGCGTTTTGAAAAGATCGATCTGTGAATCATTTCACTCATACAGCAGGAAACAGGACCGGATTGATAAACCCGGTCCTGTTTCCTGCTGTATGAGTGATTATAATCGTCAGTGCTCCTGAGGAGGAGTCCACATAAATAATCCTTCTGCTTCCGAGAGTTCTTCGAGTCTGAACTGAAGAATGGATTCCGGATCATAGACTGTCATATAGGTGTCATCGTGCTCCAGATCGATCATTGCACGTCCGCTTTCGTACAGTACCCGGAGAAAGCTGTTTCCTGAAAGAGTTTCTACCCGGGCGGCAAATGTTTCCGGATCCGGGTTCAATTCCCAGTTCTGACAGGAATCGAAAGAGACAGTCATACTGTAATAACAGTTCAGCCTCAGAAGGATTTCCGCGAAACGGCGGCGCAGCGGACGGATGCGTTCAGGCTGAAGGAAATACCGCTCCACGGCAAAATACTGACCCGGAGTATCTGCAGGCACCTGCCCGGGAAGAAGGTCTATGATACGGAAGGGACCTTCCAGAAGAGAACCCATCCGGTCTTCAAGCAGTGCGGGTTCGGGAAGTGTAGCGTTTCCTTCGCCAAGATTCTCAATCATCCGGATATCGGAGCGAAAAATGACCGTATCGTCTATCTGAAGGCTTTCCTCTGCACAATCGAATTCTACGAGTCCGTAGCCGGAGGGAAGAGCTTCCGGGATTCCGGTAAATACTTCACCGCCTTCGGTTATGATTCGTATTCTCTTGCCGTCATAGCGTTCTAGCATGGGTGTTCTCCTGATTTTATCGGAAAGTGCCGTACGTGAAAAGTCTCGTCTGCTTTTTCCGGAAGAAAGTTTTGAGCATAACGGAGGGAGACGGTCAGACAGAGGAAGTGGTTTCTTCACGCAGAGCAGACATGATCTCTGCGGGTTTATTTCCTTTTGCGCTCATCTCCATTACCCGTGCAAGGACTGGTTCAGCATGGGCAAAAAAAGTCTTGAGGCCGCTGCACAGCCAGTACTGTCCGAGTTGCCCGTCGGAACTCATACCGAAACGATCCTTGGGACATCCGCCGTTGCAGAAGCGCAGAGAAGGACAAAGCAGACACTCTCTTGTCAATGTTTCGCGCTTGCCTGATCCGAAAGAACGCTGAAACTCAGTGTCAGCCATTCGGGACAGACTGCTTTCGCGGAGCGTGCCCAGACGATGATCCGGGTCCACAAAGTGGTCGCAGGAATACACAGCGCCGTCCTCTTCCGCAATGAGTACATGACCGCACACGGGACTCATCCAGCAGAGACTGGCCGCTCCTCCGGCCATTATCCTTGCCATTTCAGCAAAAAGCTGCACATCGAGAATACCCAGATCGTGCGTTACCCACTCGTCAAACACAGTAATAAGAAAACGGCCGTAGCCTTCCGGAGTTGTGGAACGCGGATCCGTACCGCTTGCCGGATCACGGATGACCACGGGAATAAACTGTACCCATCCGCACTGCATATCGCGCAGTGCGTGATAGACTTCGAGAGGCTGCTGTTCAGAAACGGCGTTGACAGTGCAGAGCAGATCAGGCTCGATACCGTGATCCTTCAGCCGACGGATCGACGCACATACACGTTCAAAGGTTGCCGACCCGTCGATCAGACGGCGGTTCTTGTCATGAATAGCAGCCGGCCCGTCTATGCTCAGGCCCACATCGAAATGGTTCTCTCTGAGAAAACGGCACCAGGCATCGTTGAGGAGCAGACCGTTTGTCTGCAGATTGTTCCAGACTTCCCAGCCGCGAGGAAGGTATTTTCGCTCCAGCTCGAGAGCCTTTTTATAAAAATCCATCCCTGCCAGAGTTGGCTCACCGCCATGCCAGGTAAAGGATACCACTGGACCGGAGGAAGCGGAGATTGTTTGCCGGATCAGCCGCTCCAGAAGGTCGAAACTCATGCGGGTCTGCTTTTCGTTTCGAGAGTATTTCCCTTTTTCGAGATAATAGCAGTAGGCGCAGCGCATGTTGCAGCGGGATCCTACGGGTTTGGCCATCACGGCCAGAGGTGTGTCCTTTCTTTCGGACGTCACGTCAGGGCTCCTTCAGATGTTTGTCGAAGAAAGCGAAAACCTTGTTCCACGAATCCATGGCCTGTTCCTGACGGTACATGGGTTTGTCATAATACCAGAATCCATGCCCGGCCCCGTCATAGCGGTGGAATTCATAATCCTTGCCTTTTTCTTTGAGGACGGCTTCCAGGGTGTCCACATCCGCCGGAGGAGGGAAGCGGTCTTCATTTCCAAAGATACCGAGAAGAGGGCAATCGATACCGTCTGCAAGATCTACAGGGGCAACAGGCTGCTTTGGAGAGAGTCTGTCCGGTGGGCAGACCACACTGCCG